>JBBQYD010000037.1:0-19507 GCA_038209025.1 Verrucomicrobiota bacterium
ACGCGGTGCGCGGGAGCCTGCCCTAAGCGGGGAAGGCAGTCCGCCTCTCCACGCTCACCTCATGTCTGCAGATCTTCGGGTCGAGCGCGGCGCTGGCGCTTTTTACCGATGCCGGCGCGACACATCTTAGCCGGGGGAATCTCGATACGGCCGTGGTCGAAGTGATGAGCAACGAGGAACCTCGCTCGCGGGTTTCCCTGTCCCAATTCCTGGTGCATGTCGCCCAGGGCGACACACCATACGTGATCCGGGCGGGTGAGGAGTTTAGTTTTCGCGTGGGCTTCAGCGTAGCGCCCAACCGGATCGCGCCCCGGCGGATGCACGACCTGCGTATGTTCGCCTGGATCGGCGACACCAACTATCCGTATGCGACCGACCGGGAAATCGAGCAGGTGGCGCAGGCGGGCTATACGGTCTTTCAGATGCATCGTTTGGGCACGCCGGGCGAGCCCCGTCCGCCGGCCGGCGAGCTCGAACGTGTGATCAAGAAGGTCCACGAATCGGGGATGCTCTTCCTGTGGACGGAGAATGCGGATTTGATGTACGACAGCGCGCCGGGCGTGCAGGAAATGAAGACCAAAGGCCAGTGGCCGCTTTGGCAAGGATTCAACTATGGCGGCAGTTACAAGGCCACGATGGACCCGTTTTGTGACCTGACAGCGACCTGTCTGGCCTCGCCCAACGGGCTGGCAGATTACCGGATGGTCGCCAGCCGCCGAATGATGGAGCGTTTCGACGTCGATGGGATTTATCTCGATGACAACCTGGCGTACCCAAACTGCACCCTCTGGCGCGAACACAAGCACCCCAGGCCAGTCTATGACTGCCTGATCGAGTTGCACGAGGTGAACTGGCAGCGACGGCAATTGCTGCGCAGCAAATGCCCGCACCAGGTGCTGGTGTCCCATAACACCAAGGCGCTCATCCTGCCGGTCTTGTGTGATTTCGACGCGGTGCTCTATGGGGAGGGCTATTCCTTCGGCTCGCTGGAGAACTACTGGGATAATTACCGCCCGGTCAACGGCCTCCCGGCGCAGGGAATGATTTGGCCGGGCGGCCAGGATCCGGCTCGCTGTGCGGCGTCCGTCGCCTACAACTACGACCTGCTGACTGGCGGCGGGCAATACTGCCAGATTGATTGGCGGCTGTTTGCCAAGAAGTTCCCTCACGGGGCAGGCGTCACGGACGCCGAGCAGCTCTATGTGCAGACCTACAACCTGGCCCAATACTTCTTCGGACTGTATGAATCAAAGGGCTTCTATTTCGCGAATCCGGCCGCGCCCTTCGCCACCAGCACGCCTCTAACCTACGCGGCGATTTACCACAACCAGGTGTGGAACGAGTGGCTGGTCCCGGTTGCCAACATGGCCCGGGAACCGCGGACGACCGCGCTGGAAATCCGCGCTCCGGAGGTGCTGGGTTTGCGGTCCGAGGCCAATTACGTGCTCTTCGACACGCATCAGCGAGCCGCGAGACGTCTCAAAGGCCGCGACCTCAACGCCGCCTTCCAGGCGATCGCCATCCCCCCCGAGAGTCTCCAGCTCTTTTTCCTGCGCCAAACGCCGCGTGCAGGAGCTTATCACGTGTGGGGCGGCAAACGGATTTCGGAGACCTGGGACAGCCGGAAGCGCAAGCTCACGCTCATGATCCAGGGCCCCGCCGGACTGCACGACACGCTCTTCTTAGGATCCGTGAACCAGGCGATCAAGCAGGTTAACCTGGGCGGAAAACCGGAGCCATTTCTTTTCGACCCGGCGGAAGGCTTGGTGCATGGGAAGGTGACATTTACCGCCCAGCCCCTGAAAGTGGAAGTGTTCTGTTCAGCGAGCGCCGCCAACGAGCTGCCGCTCAGCCCGGTTCCTGCCAGTCCGCTGGGGCGCTTAATAAGCGCCCAGCAGTAAGGTGGCGCTGACGGAGGGACCTCCGGGGGAGCATCACTTGGGGGAGTTGCGGCGGGGCTCCGGAGGTTGATTGGGGCTTTGCATGCGGGGTCAGGAACATTAACGTGCGGCGAAGAACATTGGCCCTGGAATACCTGAATTATGCGCACCCGCGATATCACCGATTGGCTGCTGCCCGGCATCACCGCTTTGACCGTGTCCCTGGCTGTTCCGGCGGCCGGCGCGCCGGCGGGGACCAATAGCCGCCCGAACATTGTGTTTTTTTTGATCGATGACCTGGGGTGGGCGGACATCGGGTGCAATGGGAGCACGTATTTTTCGACGCCTAACATTGACCGGCTGGCGAAGGCGGGGATGCGGTTCACGGACGCGTATGCGGCGTGCGGGGTGTGCTCGCCGACGCGGGCCAGCATTCTGACGGGCAAATACCCGGCGCGACTGCATCTGACGGATTGGATACCCGGCGAGGGGAACGCGCCCGGGAACCGGCTGCTGGTGCCGGAATGGCAGAAGTATCTATCCGCCTCGGAGGCCACGGTATCCATGGCGCTGAACCAGGCGGGCTATCGGACCGCCAGCATCGGGAAATGGCACCTGGGCGGACGGGATTCGTACCCGGACAAATTTGGCTTCGAGGTCAATATCGGGGGCGGGCACATTGGGCACCCGGCAGCTTACTTCTGGCCGTATGAAGGCCCCACGCATACGGTGCCCGGGCTGAAAGCGGAGGGCAAGGAAGGGGAGTACCTGACCGACCGCCTGACCGCCGCCGCGGAGCGTTTCATCGACCAAAACCGGAATCAGCCGTTCTTTCTGTATTTTCCCCACTACGCGGTGCATACGCCATTACAGGGCAAACCCGAATTGGTGGCGACGTATCGGAACAAGACGCCGTTGGGAGCGCAGACGAACGCGGTTTATGCGGCGATGATCGAGAGCGTGGACGAGAGCGTGGGGCGGATCATGCGGAAGCTGGAGACGCTCGGATTGGCGGAGAATACGGTGGTGATCTTTACGTCGGACAACGGCGGGCTGTGGCCGAGGTCCACGGTGAACGCGCCGTTGCGGGCGGGGAAGGGGCATCCGTATGAAGGGGGGATCCGGGTGCCGTTGCTGATCAAATGGCCGGGGGTGACGCGGCCGGGAGGCACGGTGGGAACACCGGTAATGAGCATTGATTTCCTGCCTACGGTGTTCGAGCTGCTGGGGGCGAAGCTGCCCGGAGAGATCGACGGGGTGTCGCTGATGCCGCTGTTGCGCGGCCAGGCCGGTTCGCCGGGGCGGGCGCTGTTCTGGCATTACCCGCATTACTGGAGCGGCGGCAAAGTGCGGCCTTACGGGGCGGTCCGGGCGGGGGATTGGAAGTTGGTCGAGTGGTATGAGGACGGCAAGGTGGAGTTGTATAACTTAAAAACGGATGCCAGTGAAACGCGAGACCTTGCCGAGGCGGAACCGGAGCGGGTGAAGGAATTGAAGAAGAGGCTGCAGGATTGGAGGAAAGCGGCAGGGGCGCAGATGCCACGGGAACGGGAGTGAAACGCGAGGGAAGGACCGGCTGAGGACCGCGCGGAACGAAGAACACGAAGACCGTCTTGCTCTTTCAGGCGCGGAGAGCAGGCGTTTCCCGGCGCAACCCTTGCCTGGTTCCGGCGGCCGCGCTCACCTTCAGTTAGATTGAACTCTGAGCCAACTGCCGTGCTCGGCGAGGTAGGCATCGACATTATCGGTGCCCAGCAGCGTCCGGAACTGTTGGATGGTTTGGTCGCGCCAGACTTGCTGAAGCTGGGTGCGATACGAATCGGGCATGGGCTTTTCGACAAATGCCTGCCGTTCTTTCTCGGCGGCTTCGCGGATTGCGAGAGCCTGGCGGGCTGATTGCACGGGCAACCCGGCTTCGTGGGTTAATTCCAGGAATTCACGGTAGAAGGGACTCGCCTGGCGCGTGAATTCGGCCCCCCGTTCGGGGCCGAGGTATCGGGCAACCGCATTGTCGATCGCGAATTGTGCCGCGTTCGTGGCTTTGGCCTGTTGCTGGAGTTGGAGGATCTGCTCCCACTCTTCCGTGGTGGCCTCAAAGAAGGGGCGCTCCGCTTTGAAATGGTGTGACTTGCGGCGGAGATCGAGTTCCGCGAGTTGGCCTGGAGTGAGAAACTGGCGCAGGGCTTCCAGGCGTTCGGCTGCGAGGCCATCCAAGCGGGTTTGGCGTTCCGCCGGGGGAAGGTTCTGCGCCTCTCCGTGCCGGGCGGAATGATAGGTTTCGAGATCGGCGACGCGCCGGGCGTCTTCGGGAGCCAGCAGGTCCGTGAGCGCGGCGGCCTGGCGCGTCAGTTCGAGGTCCCGAAGGAAATCATTATCGGAGTGGGCTGGGGCGGCTTCCAAAAACGTTCTAATCTGATCGTCGATTTTCTCCAGCTCTTTCTGCTGGGTTTTGGCCAGTTCGGAGAGGCTTCCCTTCGAATCGGCGAGGACCTGGTAGAAGACCGGGTAGATTTCATTGGCGACTCGCAGAAGGTCGGGAAGAAAGCGTTCCCGGGCGGCCACGGCGAGGATGAGATGAATGGTGGCCGGAGGGCACTGAACGGCGCGAAGATTGGCGACGAGCTGGCGGGGATCATCGGCGGCGACCTCGGACCAATGGAACTGGGGCACCGCGTGGTTGGGGGCCGGGGAACGCAGGCGTTCGCCAGATGGTTTTGCGGGCGGAAGGGCGGGGCTGGCCGCCGTTGCCGGCGCCGGCAACGGCGCCGGGGGCGGCGGTTGAACGCCGTTGCTCAGCAGCCAAGCCGCCAGGAGCACGCCATTGCCAAGCAACGAAAGGTGGAGCCAGCGCTGGAAATTCATTGCTGTTCCTCCTCCTCCGTCAGAACCCAGTAGGGTCGCCGGTGCTGGAGATTGCGGAAAGGTTCAGCGCCGAGAAGCTGGCGCGTGCGGAGGGTGCAACCGCGGCGGATGTCATCAAGGCGGCGTTGGCGAGTGGCGTCATCGAGGGCCGGGTCGTTTTGCACTGCCAGCCAGGCTTTTTCGGCCCCGGCTTTGATTTCGTAGAGCTGCTGAGCTTTGGTGGAGGAGATTTCCCGGCCGCTTTCGTCGCGTTCGATGGCCGCCTGGTAATCAGGATCGCGGGACCGGAGGAAGTCCCGGAGGCGCTCCGCCGGAAGGGCCTGCGCGAGTGCGGGGAGAAGCTTTCCGCGGATTTCATCGTCAGCATCCAGGTTGAGGTCGACCAGGTTCATCTGGCTGGCCAGGACGCCGCTGACGCGCTCGAGTTCGGCGCCGGTGAGCGGGAAGTCATTGCCCGACCCGGAAGCCATGATGAGTGTCAGGCTGATGATGCGCTTCATCACCTCCTGCTGCTGGCCGCCGCTCAACAATGCATTGAACGCCTGTTCCCGCCAGCGGGCGGATTGGGTCCGTTCCCGATACGCCGCCAGCAGGGGAAGGGTGCGAAGCTGGCTTTGCTGACGTTCCAGGCGATGTCCCAGCGCCCGGAAATCATCAGTGGTCTCGCGGGTGACGGGCCCCATCAACGCCTGGATCAGGACCTCCGTGAGGACCATGTCGGAGGCATCCAGCGGTTTTTCCAGCCAGCGCACACCCAGGGCCTCGGTCGCGAGGGCGTCGAAACGGCGAGTGATTTCAGTTTCCTCCTGAAAGGCGCGCACGCGGGCGGCGCGAAGTTCGGCCGGGTTGGCCCAGAAAGGTGGAGGAGGAATCCGGGCGCACAACTCCTCGCGCTGCCGGGCAAGTTGAGCGATGACGAGTTCCCTGACAACGGCTGGAGGACATTCCGCCGCCCGCAAACGGTTGGCGTAGGTCCTGGCGTCCAAAGACTGCAGCATGGTCCAGGAAAACCTGGCCGGGTTCGCGGCGTCGGTGGGTTGCAAGGAACTGGTGGTTCGCGGGGATGAATCACGGGCCGGGGCGGTGGCGCTTTGGGTGGTGGGTGCGGCGGCGGATCGGGAGCGGAGTTTTCGCCAGATGCCATGGGCCAGGACGAGGTTGAGGGTCAGGGAGAAAACGAGCAGCACGAGGAAGCGGTCGCCCCATCTTGGGTTGGGGGCAGCCCGGTCTTTCATGCGGGAGTCTTTGAGCATGGACAGGGGGAAGGTGAGGGGCAAGAGATGGAGGATCAAGGAAGAATTGTGAACGGACCCGCATAATGCTGTTGACAACCGTGTGATTCCATCGTAAATACAAAGTAAACACATTGCATGGGCTTTGAATACTATGGAAGTTAACAGAAACATGAGCATGGCGGCGACAGTCCAAAAGCAAATCATTCCTTGACGTATGGAATTCGACTGGAACAATCCGCCCTTCAATTTGGATAGTTCTTTGACCTTGCAAGAGATAGAGGAGTCGTTTGAAGATCCATTTGCGATGAAGTTGTTGCCGGATTCACCCCGGTTTTCGGTGCAGGCCCGATTTTTTAACCTTGGCCTGTCGGCGTCCGGCACCGGAGTGACCAGTGTTTATCGCACGAACGGCAAGCAAATCCGGGTGATCCACGCCCGGCACTTTCACGCTGAAGAACGGTTTTTTTACCAACGCAAAATGGACCAAACCCTGTCCTCCACCTAATACCCGATGCAAGTCATTACGAAATGGGAAGACGTGCCGATCTTCGACAGCGAGTCCGCGGAGTCGGATTTCTGGACCAATTATCGGCCTGATTTGCGGCTGATGGAATCGTCGGTGTCGGGGATGAGCGAAAGCTCGGAGTCGGTGACGATTACGCTGCGGATGGACCCGCGGATGCTGGCGCGGATCAAACGGTTGGCCCGGTCGAGGTATTTGAATTATCAGAGCATGATCAAGCAGTGGCTGAGCGAGCGGATGGAACAGGAATTACGCCAATTCGGGAGCAATAGCAGATCGATAAACTCATGAAGACAAGAGCCTTAGAACAGAGCAGAGGGCGGAACGGCGGGCTGGCCGGCAGCGGATTCACGCTGATCGAGCTGTTGGTGGTGATTGCGGTCATCGCGCTGCTGGCAGGCATGATTTTCCCGATCACCGGCGCGGTGAACCGGGCAAAAATCCGCACGAAAGCCAAGGCTGAGCTGGGGCAGGTGGAAACGGCGATTGTCAATTATAAGACGAAGCTGGGACATTACCCGCCGGATTCCGGGAATGTGTATTTGAACCAGCTTTATTATGAGTTGGCGGGGACTTCGCTGGATAACAACAATCTTTTTACCACGCTGGACCAGAGTTCCACCATCAGCGCCGCCAACCTGAGCACGATCTTTGGCGGGCGGGTTACCGGGTTCATCAATTCCACCCGGCCCAGTGCGGATGATGAAGGATCCAAAGCGACGGCCTTTCTTAAGGGTTTGAAGCCGGGGCAGACCGCCACGCTGGGAACGCTCAATGATTTGCGGGTACTGACCTGCTCGGTGCCATGGCCGGAGAGCCGTCCGCCGCTTATCCTGAGCCAGCCGGGAGTGAATCCCTGGCGATACAACTCCTCGATGCCGACGAATAACCCGGGCTCGTTTGATCTGTGGGTGGACGTATTGATTAACGGGAAGCTTTTCCGCATCAGCAATTGGAGCAAGGAACCCATCCAGGTGACCGCTCCGTAGTCAAAATGCCAAAGACCGCCAACCAGAAAACCGAGTGTTGCCTGCGCCTGTGGCGTCGGGGAGGACCGGCTCTGCGTGGCCGCCGGCAGGGTTGGCGGGGAGCATGACTAAAGTAACCGAGTTCTGAAATATCAGTTGATTACCCAAGCAAAAACATGAAAAGAATTTTGATGAACAAACGTCCGGGGCAGGGGTTCACGCTCATCGAACTGCTCGTAGTGATCGCGATCATCGCCATTCTGGCGGCGATGCTGTTGCCGGCCATCAGCCGGGCCAAGCGGCAGGCGCAGATCAACCGCGCCAAGGTGGAGATTGGGCAGATTGTGAACGCGATCAAGGACTACGAATCAGCCTACAGCCGGTACCCAGTCTCCAAACTGGCCATGGATGCGGCTGGAAACGAGGATTTCACCTTTGGGACCATGAGCTTGAGGAATATTAAAACTCCCGGTGGAAGCGTGGCCGTGCGGACCCCTTTGATCACGGCGCCCTCGGGCAATTACCAGACGAACAACGCCGAGATCATCGCCATCCTGATGGACCTCACCTCGTATCGGAACGGGCAGGACACCGTGAACAAGGACCATGTGCGGAATCCGCAACGGACCAAGTTCCTGAATGCGCCGGAGGTGAATGCGTCGGATGAGGGCGAGATGTTGAAGTCGGGCGTGGGGCTGGACGGCGTTTACCGGGATCCCTGGGGCAACCCTTATATCATCACGGTTGATTTGAACAACGATGACAAGGCGCGTGACGCGTTTTATCGGTTGCAGAGTGTGGCTCAAAAGGGCGGCAAGACGGGGCATGACGGCCTGTTCAACGCGCAGGACCCGGCCGGGAATTCGAATTACTTTGAGGCAAACAGTTCCGTCATGGTGTGGTCGGCCGGTCCGGACGGCATGATTGATACGGGCACCCCGGCCATCCAGGGTGTGAATAAAGACAACGTTTGCAGTTGGAAACAATAAAGCCTGTGAAAAACGTCCAGAATACCATGCGGCGTCCGCGGCCAGTGGAGCGGCGGGGAGGGGAAGCGTTCACGCTGCTGGAGTTGCTGGCGGTGATCGCCATCATCGGGATTCTGGCGGCCATTGCGCTGCCGAACCTGGGCAAGTTCAAGCCGAATGTGATGGCGGCGGGCACGCGTCAGGTGCTGGACGCGGTGTCCCGGGGCAGGCAGTTGGCCATGAGCCAACGGACCACCGTCTATATGGTGTTTGTGCCGACCAATTTCTGGACCTCGCCCGCCTACGCATCGCTGCCCCAGAGTGAGCGGGACAAGGCGGTGCGGCTGCTGGATAAACAGGCCATTGCGTATAACTATGTTTCGCTGCGCAGCATGGGGGACCAACCCGGTGATCGCACCGCCCGTTACCTGGATACGTGGAAGACGCTGCCGGAAGGGGTCATGATACCATACCGGAAGTTCATACCTTATGGCAATGTGCCAGCCATGAATTTTTTCACCAACAACGACCTGGGGGCGCGGGTGCTGGCGTTTGAGGCCTACGGGTTCCGCTATACGAACAACATCCCTTTCCCGTCCGAAGAGGCCTCCAGACTCGCGGGGGTGCAGTCATACGCGCCGCTGCCCTACATCGCTTTTAATTACATGGGGCAACTGACATCGGGAGAGGACGAGTATATCCCGCTGGCCCTGGGGACGGTGGGATTCCCGCGCAATGCGGCGAGGGAGCCTTTGCCGGTGCCCCCGAGCTTTACGGAGACGCCGGTGGGCAATGCGAGCAACACCTTCAACCTGGTTCAAATTGATTGGCTTACGGGCCGCGCCCGTGTGCAGCGTCAGGAGATTCAATGAAAACCCTTTGTCAGAGCACCCCTCCCGGCGGGATCCGAACCCGGGACGCCGAGGCGTTCACGATGATTGAGATCGCCATCAGCCTGGCGGTGATCGCTTTTGCGCTGGTGGCCATCATCGGCATTCTGCCCACCGGCATGTCCGCGCAGCGGGAGAACCGGGAAGACACGATCATCAACCAGGATGCCAGTATTTTCCTGCAGGCTTTGCGGAGTGGGGAGACCGGCCTGGATGACCTGACCAATTCGGTGGTGGTGATCACGAATTGGCGGACCACTTACGAAGCGAACGGCACGTATGTGGATGGGCCCTTTGTTCACTGGCACAACTACACCAATTCATCCGATACTCCGAAGCTTTACCTCACCAACGGCTTTCGAATCGTGGGGCTGCTGACGACCCCGAAGTACATCAATATCACCTTGCCCAATAAGCAACCCGGCTACATCAGCAACTATACCATGGCCATTGTGAGGTCCATGAGCGGGTTGGCGAGTGAGAAATCGCCGCAGACGAACAGCGAGGTGCGGGAGCTGTCGCTGACCTATCGCCTGCTGCCCGATGTGCTGCCTTATACGGAGTTTGATACGAACCGGGTCTATTACGCTGATCCGCAGATTGCGGGGAATCTTCGGGAAATAACGACGCGCTCCAACGCCTGGCGGGAGATGGCGAACTTGCAGACGAACCTGTGGGACGTGCGCTTGCGATTCCAGTGGCCGCTGCTGGCCAGCGGCAAGGTGGGGGATGGCCGGCAGGTCTATCGGAGCATGGTGAGCGGAAATTTATTTCAGACCAACGACTTTGTAACCGGTCACCCGCTTTACCTTTTTAAACCGCGGACATACGTATCAGGCCAGTGAAAACCCCATCTAATAAAATCAATCGGGCGGTGACGTGGACACACCGCGGGCGGCCTTGCGGGGCGGGGGCCGGAGCGTCATCCCGCCGGGCGTTTTCGCTGATCGAGATCCTGGTGACGGCGGCGTTGATGTCGTTCATCGTGCTGGGCTTGCTGGCCATGTTCAACCAGACGCAGCGGGCGTTTCGGAGCAGCATGACGCAGACCGATGTGCTGGAGGCGGGCCGCGCGACGATGGATTTGGTGACGCGTGAACTGGAGCAGATGGCGCCCTCGCAGGATTTGCGCACCACGAATTTTTTTGTGCGGGTTTCGCCCAGTTTTCAAGACCCGCTGTTGCAGGCGCTGCCCGGCTCGGAGGAGTTGCGGAAGAACGTGGTGCAGGAGTTCTATTTCCTGTCGAAGTTCAACACGGATTGGGTGGGAACCGGCTACCGGGTGATACCCGATTACACCGAAGCCGGGGTGGGCTCGCTTTACCGGTGGACCAAAGCCGTCCCACTGCGGTCCGGGAGCCTGTATTTGCCGCATGAGTTTCAAATGGCGGCGCTTTCCAATTACAGCCGGATCGCCGACGGCGTGGTTTCCTTCCGGTTGCGGGCTTTCGATGACCGCGGGAGCCTCATCAATCCCGGGATGAACCGCTGGCCGAAGGACATGGATTTTTACACGAACCTCATTGCGGCGGACCAGGCGGTGGTGCTCGCCACCAACCGCGCCGTGCCGGCCTTTGTCGAGTTGGAGATCGGCATGCTGGAGCAGCAGATTTTCCAGCGCTGGAAGTCTTTGGCGAATGCCGCCGCCCGGCGCAATTATTTGTCCAATCACTCGGCGCGGGTGCATGTGTTCCGCAACCGGGTGCCCGTGCGCAACGTAGATTTTTCCGCCTACCCATGAAAGTTCCAAGCACTCATCGTCCGGCCGGCATCGCGCTGGTGATCACCCTGGTCATGCTGTCCGTGATCGCCTTTATGGCCATTGCCTTTCTCGTGCTCAGCCGGGGCGAGAAGAGTTCCGTCGCCACCGTGGCGGACCAGACCACGGCCAAGCTGGCGGCTGACACCGGGGTGGAGCGGGCCAAGGCGGAGCTGCTGGCGCCCATCCTGGCCTTCCAGAATGAGCACAATTACGATTTGATGGTTTCCACCAACTACATCAATGACCGGGGGTTTGACACCACCCTGGCCGGGGTTCGCTATACGAACGTCAACTTCCTGGATACCGCCGGACTCCCCCTGACGCTGAATGATTTCAACCGCAATTTGGCCAACCTGTATTTCAGCCCGCGGGCGCCGGTGTATGTGAAGGTGGATGGGACGAATGATTTCCGGTATTACCTGGACCTGAATCGCAACGGCCGGTACGACACCAACGGCTATCTGCCGGTGATGAGCGGGGACGCGGGGTTTCCCTTTTTCAACACCAATGGAGTGCGCATTGCCAAGCCATTTGCGGGGAATACGCTGAGCAATTTCTTCGTGGGCGACCCGGAATGGATCGGGCAACTCGAACGCCCGGGTTTCCCGCATTCGCCCAGCAACCGGTTTGTGGCCCGTTACGCCTACCTCGCGGTACCCGCCGGGAAGACGCTGGACATCAACGCGATCCACAACAATGCCCGGCAGATCGCGCCGGCCACCATGAATGGCGGCGACGGATTTCTGCGAAACCAAGGGGTTGGGCCGTGGGAGATCAACCTGGCCGGTTTCCTGGCCGATCTAAACACCAATTATTGGTTTTACGGAACCAACGGTTCTTACAACTTGCAGGACCTCACCCAGCCAAACCGCGATTCAGCATTTGATGACGCGCTGTCGATCCTCCGTTTCCGCTACGGCTGGAACATGGCGGTGAACATGCAGAGCGTGGCGAATTTGTTCGGAAACCCGGGCCGGACCGCCTTTGAAACGGATTTCATCGACGGTTACTCCGCTGGCCCGCTCATGAGGCTTACCTGGTGGCCATCGCCGCCGGATGCCGATTCGGGGCGAGTGATGATGACTCCCTGGTCAGGCGCGGACAACCCGCAAAAGATATTTTCCACGCAGGATTTATTTGACCGCGCGAAGTTCACGACGGCTCCGCTGAACATCCTGACCTTTTCGGATCGCTTGCGGTTGGCGGGTCAAACCAACAGTTCGTATGACCGCTATACGTTTTACCGGCTCCTCTCGCAACTGGGAACCGATTCCTCCCTGGATAACTCCGGGCAGATGAACCTGAATTACGACAACCTGACATATACCAATGTGCAGGGCAGGGCGAGCGCGACGAATTTTGTCACCTGGGAGGAACGGGACAAGGTGGCGAATCAGCCAACCGGGCTGGCGTTTTTCACCAATGCGGCGGCGCGACTGTTTGCCAGCGCGGGATTTAACTTCAACATCACGAACATCCAGCTCTATCCCACAAACTACTACACCCCCAGTGTGCATCGGTTGGTCCAGTTGGCGGCGAATATGTATGATGCAACCACGTCGCGCGTGGTCCCGGGAACCACAAATCAGTTGCCTACGGTGTTCCGGCCGATACTGACTTACGGGTTGGGCGGCGGGGATAATGTCTATATCACCGGATACGCACCGGTGGTGAGCGCGGACGACGTGACGAGCCGGTTCGACCTCGTGAAGGACCTCACCCGGAAGGTGGAGCGGCAAGCCTTGCGGCCGGACGATCTGGCTTATGGCGTGCCGCTGGTGATCGGGGCCAAGAAAGGGCTGCCGAATTTCAATGAATTTGCGGGTCAGACGGCGGTGCAGATCACCCGCAAGTTTGAGTTCCGAAGAGGTGCCAGCGGAAAAGTCGCGGAGACCAACCAGATGTTTTTGGTGGGGATTTCGAACGTGTTCGGGTTGGAGGCTTGGAACTCCTACAACTACCCGGTGCCCTATAACCTGCAATTGATCGTGCAAGCTGAAGTCTTTGGGCTCGTGACGAACGACGCGGGGGTGGTGGTTTTGGACACGGTTCATGCCACCCCGAAGACCATAGAAAACATCGCGCCGAACACTTGGCCTGGCTTCATCAATCTCAATATTGAAAGGTTTTCATTCCGGGTGCCGATCGACCCGAAAACCAACGCGGTTGCGATGCTGCCCAACAGCACATACCAAAATTCCGCAAAGCGTTTGGTGCCGCTGACGGGCGTCTTTGAGCGGAACCAGGGGTTTCCGGATTTGAATCTCCATTTGAATCTGCGGACACGTTTCAAGTTTGCCCTGGTGGATCGGAACTCGAACCGGCTGGTGGATTACGTGAGTTTGGACTCGGTGGAAGACACGCTGAATCTTCCTGAAATCATGTCCACGGGAAGCGTTTATCCGCAAGGCCCTGGTGTGAGATACGCACCGAATGCGGAGCCGGGGAGCTTGTGGGCCACCAACCGTTACACGGCGCTGGTCACGACCCCCAATTTTGGGGTTCTGAACCAGTTCGCGGTGGGGGCTGGGTCGATCGAGGGCGTCACGGACCAGCAGTGGCGAAGTTTTACCCCTTACCTTCCTACCGAGAACCTCCGCAAGATCCAGCAGGACAGTTTTCGCCAGGCGCTTTTATCAACCGATGTAACCGGTTCGCAGATTTTTTACTCACCGTTTAATCCGGTTCGAACCATCTACATCAACAGGAATTGGCAGGCCAATGATCCGCTGGTGCATTACACCATGGGAGATCTGATGGCGCGGACCAATCGTTACGACGTGGATATTTCGCCCACTTCGCCGGTTGACAACATTCGCCGCGTGAACGGCCGGTATGAGCCGTGGACGGAAGCTCTCGCGGGGGCGTCCAGCACTCCGACGCGCTATGATCTGGCGGTGAAGGATCCATTAGTCACGAGGTCCGATGATTGGGATTTTCCGACCAACAGGTTTCCGAACGTTGGGTGGCTTGGGCGGGTGCATCGGGGCACGCCCTGGCAGACGGTCTATCTGAAATCAACGCCCACCGATCCGGTGAAATGGACCGATTGGACCCGCAACGATTATAAACCCGTGAACTACGGGCAGGTGTCCACCAATTTGATTCCGCTAAACCAACGGTATGATGACGCGGTATTGGCTCGCCCTGACCGGGACCGTGAGATGTTCGACCTGTTCACCACGTCATTCAGCGAGACGGCATCGCGAGGCAAGCTATCGATCAACCAGACGAATTTGGCGGCGTGGAGCGCGGTGCTGAGCGGGGTCATCGTGTTGACAAACAATGTACAGGATTCGGTGCTAAGCCTGAACCCGCTGCTGCGTCCGACCAACACGTGGATGGCGATTCAACCGGCGGGCCCGTATGATCAAACGCTGGCCTATACGAACTGGCCGCAATTGGTGCAGATCGTGAAAGGCATTAACGACGTGCGGGCCACGACCAATTTCAACGGGACCTCCTTCCAGGGCACGTTCCGGAAGCTGGGCGACATCCTGGCGGTGCCGCAATTGACGGTGTTTTCGCCGTTCATCAGCACCAATGGCACCCGGCTGATCCGGTCATTGGATGATGCGGCGGTGGAGAGAATCCCGCAGCAGATACTGGGATTGTTGAAAGTGGAGAAAGAGCCGCGGTTTGTGATTTATTCGTATGGGCAGAGTCTGAAGCCGGCGGATCGCTCGGTCCTGGCGAGCGGGCCGTTCTTTGGCCTGTGTACCAATTACCAGGTCACGGCGGAGGTGGCGACGCGGTCGGTGGTGCGGATCGAGGGTGCGCCGGCTCACCCGAAGTTGGTGGTGGAAAGCTACAACCCGTTGCCGCCGGAGTAAGTGATGCACAGTGGAAATCAACTCCATCAGCAACGAGGCGCTCGTGTTTCGAGCAAAAATTTGGTTAAACTGAAGTAAATTTATGCGCAGGCGACTATTGCTCGGGCTCTTCGTGAGCGTGACCTGTCTGATCGGCGGGTGGTGGTATTGGCATGCGGGGGGGCGCCCGGCAGGTGGACAGGAAGCCCAACGGCCGGTGGCCGTCACCACGGCGTTGCAGCCAGCGGGCAGCCCCGCCACCGCGCGGCGGCACCCGCCGGCGGCTGCGCCCTTCCGGTTGATATCTGAAGCCGGCAATTTGAACTCTCCGCCCGCCCAGCCCGGCAAACCCCAGGACCCCCGCCTTGCTTATCGGCTCAGCAACACGCGTCAACCGTTGCGCGAGCTGTTGCATAAGGACAGCGCGATTCTCTTGGAAAACGCCTTGATCGACACGGCGTACGGCGATCCGCTCCCGATTCCCAGCCACTTGAAGGCGGCCAGCGAACCGGGCAGTTATATCGTGCAATCCCGCGAAGCGATTGACGTGAACTTCAGGGCACGGGTATCGCGGGCGGGAGCCACCATCGTTGCCTACATCCCGAACAACGGGCTGCTGGTGCGCGCGTCCTCCGCTACGGCCGAGGCCCTTTCAGGGGACCCGGGCATGAGGTCCGTGGTGGCTTTTGAACCCTATTTCAAGCTCAAGAGCGGGCTGCTGAAGACCGCGGTGGAGCAGCAGCCACTGGCGGACGACGCCATGCTGAACGTGCTGCTTTTCCCCGAGACGCGCGACAGCGCGGTGGCGGATTTGACGTCCCTGGGGGCGGAAGTGATGGCGGAGGAGCGTTCGCCGTTTGGCACGATCATCCGGGTGCGCCCGGCGGTGGATTCATTGGCGTCGATTGCGCGCCTGCCGGCGGTGCAGGGGATCGAACTGGCCCGGAAACGGGTGCCGGCGAATGACATCAGCCGCGTCGCGGTGGATGCGAGCGTGGATACCGTGACGCCGTTGAATTACCTGGGTCTAACCGGGAGCAACGTGATGGTGAATGTGAACGACACGGGCGTGGACACCAACCACCCCGACCTTTCGCCCCGGGTGTTCACGGACACCGCCATCAGCGGCGTGGACTCCAACGGGCACGGAACCCATATCGCGGGCATTATCGCGGGCAACGGCTCGAAATCGACCACGGTGAGCAACGCCCTGGAATCAGTGATGCCGCCGGTGGACGGGCAGTTCCGGGGCAAGGCCCCGGGGGCGAAGATTTTTGCCATGGGCTCCGATCTGCAGTTCGGGCCGGCTTCGGATGTGTATTTGCAGGAAACCGCGCGCCGGACCAACGCATTTATTTCGAACAATAGCTGGCACTATTTCAATGCCAGCGAATATGACCTGGCGGCGGCCAGTTACGATGCGGCGGTGCGCGACGCGCTGCCGGGGGTTTCGGGCTCGCAACCGCTGCTGTTTGTGTTTCCGGCGGGCAACAACGGGGGGGGCGGGGATGACGGTGCGGGCGGTTACCCCGACGGGATTTATTCTCCGGGAACGGCGAAGAACGTGATCACTGTGGGGGCGGTGGAGCAGTATCGCAACGTCACCAACGTCACGCTGAAGAATTGCGTCACGACGGTGGATGGCACGAATGTGACCGTGGTGTGCGAGACCAATACGCCGTGGGCCTCCAGCACGGACAGCAGCAACCGGGTCGCGGGATTCTCCAGCCGGGGGAATGTGGGCGTGGGCATTGAAGGCGACGCCGGGCGGTTCAAGCCGGATGTGGTCGCGCCCGGAACGTTTATTGTATCCACCCGCACGACGACCTGGGACGAGATCGCCTACTACAACCCGACGAATTACCACTATCACTTTTACGAGGACCAATCCATCGACTTCGAGGGCCTCAATTTCTACAGTTTCTTTGTTCCGGAAAACGCGGTGAAAGTGGAATGGTGGGTCACCCCCACGTTGCGGAACCCCTCGATCACGAACTTCCCGGTTTACGTGCGGCAGACCGAGCCGCCTTCGTTGACGGTTTATGATTTCAAACGGACGAACCATGTGGAGATGCCGCCCGACAACGGGCCGGTGCTGACGCCGCGGGATGCGTTCTGGTTCTATGGGGTGGGCAATACCTATACCCAAACGGTGCTCTACAACATCCGCGAGGTCATAACGACCACCAACGACAACGGGAACTACTTCGAGGTGCTGAGCAATCTGAATAACCAGCTTGGGCCGTTTTATCGGTATGAGTCGGGCACGAGCATGTCCGCCGCGCAGGTTTCGGGCACCCTGGCGCTGATGCAGGAGTTCTTTGAAAGCCGGCTGGGGGCGACCAACAGCCCCGCGCTGATGAAGGCGCTGCTGATCAACGGGGCGCGCTCCGTGGGGAACCTCTACAACCTGCAAGTGGCGGCGCCGATGAATTTCCAGGGGTGGGGCGAGGTAAACCTGACGAACAGCCTGCAAGGGGGGCTGTCGAACCGTAACGCGGGGGCCAGTTCCGTGCTGGTGTTTGAGCAGGGGGCGACCAACGCGCTGGCCACCGGACAATCGCACACGCGAACCGTCAAGGTGGATTACAAGGCGATCACCACACCCTTGCGGTTTACGCTGGTCTGGACCGACCCGCCGGGCAACCCGCTGGCGGGGACGAAGCTGGTCAACAACCTCGACCTGGTGGTGACCAACCTGGACACCGGGGATGTGTTCTACGGGAATGATATCCTGCCCGGGAACGACTTCAACCTGTCGTGGGACACGAACCTGCCGCCGACGCTGGACGTGGTAAACAACGTGGAGAACGTCTATTTGCCGCCCGTCGTGGGGACGAATTATTCAGTCACCGTGGTCGGTCGCGGGGTCAATGTGAACGCGGTACCCACCCATACCAATGACGTGGTGCAGGACTACGTGCTGGTGATCTCCTGCGGGGACGGCGAGATCGGCGATGCCTTGACCCTGGGCGCGGCGGAACCGCCGGTATTTGCCACCACGCCGGTGGTGACGGTGATCTCGAACGCCTTTTCAGCCAGCCCGACCGTGACTGGCGGCGCCCTTTACAAACAGCGGGTGGGAGCCAACACGCCGCTGCTGGGAACCAACCTGGCGTTCCTGGCCAGCCCCACCAACGGGTTGCTGACCATTGGGATGACCAATCAATGGCATTTCTATGTCATTACCAATGAGCAGTCGTTTACCAATGCCGTGTTCGGCACGTTTTTCCCGCCCACGCTTTCCATTCCCCGCATGGGGGTGAATGAATTCTTCAATGACAACGCGACGCGCGTGGAGGCGGACCTCGATATTTATGTGTCCACCAACTCGGCGATCACGAATCTGGACCAGGCGGCCCTCGAAGCGGCCATCAAGTCGCTGAGCCGCGGCGGCACGGAAACCATCGTGCTATCCAACGCCACCGATTTTGGGAACGTCTTTTTCATCGGGGTGAAGAGTGAGTCGCAGGAGGCGTCGGAGTACGGTTTCCTGGGCGCGTTCAGCCTGGAGCCTTTCAGCAACAACGGGATTTTGAACACCTTCCCGAATCCCGCGCCGATTCCTGACGGTTCGCCGGCCAATCCCGGCGGGGTGCAGGTCTTCGGAATACAGCCGGAGTCTTACCTTGTGCGGCGGGTGATTGTGACCAACTGGATCACGCATCAATTGATGGGCGATCTCATTGGGAACCTGAATCATAGCCGGGATTCCGTGTGGCTGAACAACCACTCGCCGGAGAGTTCGGTCACCAACCGGGCTTTCATCTATGATGATTCGGGTGAAGGGGACACGGAGAACGCGCTCCACACCGATGGCCCCGGCAGCCTGACCGATTTTGGCGGTGGGCGCAGCGATGGGCAGTGGATTTTCACCATGCTGGACGGAGCCATTACGCACGTGGGAACCAACGAACTGCTGCAGATCTACGTGGAAAAGCAACCGGACCTCTCCGAGGGTGTTTCGGTGCGGTTACGCAGCGGGGCCTGCCGGACGGATTACATCTATGTCTCGTCGCTGGCCACCAATCTGACGGTGACGGTGGGGTTGCAGCAGGGGACTGGTCCGTTGAGTGTGCAGCTCTGCCGTGAGGGCGACACGTTGTGTCAAAACATGATCATTGAAGGGCCGGGGGTGGTTAAAGACCTGGTGTTTGACGCATCCAGCAACCCGCCCTTGAACCCCGGGATTTATGTTTTGCGCATCTGCAACCAGGGTCCGGACGAGGCGGAAGTCTTTATTCAGGCGACCATCCTGTATGATTTGGAGGGGGTGCCGCCCACCATGTTCCAGAGCACCGAGCCGGTGCCGTTGATGGACGACGCGGTGACTTATGCGGCCATCAATGTGCCGCGGGACGATCGCCTGGTTTCGGTGGAAGTGGGCTTGCGGGTTGACCATCCGCGCGTATCCGACCTGGTGTTTCACCTGATCAGCCCGAAGGGCACCCGGGTGTTGCTGTCCGAGAACCGGGGCGGGCTGAGCACCGAGGGCCTGGGCAGTGACCTGCTGGTCACCAACATCATTCCGGTGTCCTCGTCGGGCGGACCGGAGGTAAACACGAATACCGTTAATACGGGGTTGCCCTCCGGGACGGTGCAGATCG
>JBBQYD010000038.1:0-19488 GCA_038209025.1 Verrucomicrobiota bacterium
AATTCAACCGGCCGGAGCAACGGGATGGATTCGTTCAAGCCTTTCGCCGTCGCGAGAGCCTGGAGGCCACAATGACTCTGCGTCTCGGAGGTCTCGATCCCGCCACGCGTTATGAGGTGACGAATTTCGATATGCCTGGAACGACGGTAGCTAACGGCCGGAAGTTGATGCAGGAAGGATTGACCGTGGAGATCAAAGACCAGCCTGGATCGGCGGTGATCACTTATCGGGTCGCGAAATAGACGGTTGAACCTGCATCAGAGTTTCGTTCAGGCTCTGGTGCGCACGGAAAACCATTGAACATTAGCGAAATAAAGAAAGCCCGCGCTGCGGCAAGTGTTGGCATCATTGTCCCAAATCCGCACAACCGAAGGTTGAAATGAAACTGAATTAATTCAGCGCTCTTGCCCCGCCCAGCACGCCGGCCAGGGAAGTCCTCTGGGATGAGGCATGTTTTCGAATGGAATTTGCCGATTCTTGCATGTTGCACGGACCAAACGCCTGATATTTCTATTGGGAATGGATGGGATACTTGGTTTGAGTTTTTATCCGTGGCGAACCGGCATGGCGGATTTTGCCAGCACGCATCCTTTGCCTGCGTCGCGCACCTCTCGCGCCACTGGACGGCGTGCCTGCTGGCTGGCCTGGCTGAATGCGGCGTTCCTTTTTCTCAGCGGCACGGTCTTTGGTGCGCAACCGGCAAAGATGCCGCCACCGATCGCAGATTCCGCTGGCGAGCCCGTCCGCTACGTGGGCCAGGAACAGACCGACAAGCGGGTTTACGACGGGGCACTTCGTCACGCCGTGGGGGTCCACATGTATCAAGCGCTGCGCGCCAACCGCACCTGTCCGCCGGAGGGCGGAGCGCTGGGCTGGACCTACAATCACCAGCCTTACCTGGCTTATTGGCGCGATCGCTTCTACCTCCAGTACCTCAGCAACCCGAAGGAGGAGCATGTGCCGCCGGGGCGCACGCTGCTGATGATTTCCACCAACGGTCAACACTGGTCCAATCCCCGGGTGATCTTCCCGCAATACTCATTGCCGGAGATTAAAACCGCCGACGGCCATCTTCCCGCCGGAACGCCGGCGGTGATGCACCAGCGCATGGGGTTCTACACGGGGCCGAACGGACGGCTGCTGACGCTGGCCTTCTACAGTTACTCCTTTCATCCCCTGCACATGCCCAACGGCGGGCAAGGGCTCGGTCGGGTGGTGCGGGAAATTCACCCGGACCACACCCTCGGCCCGATCTATTTCATCCGTTACAACCGGCATGCCGGCTGGAATGAAACCAACACCAGCTATCCATTCTACCAGACCAGTCCGGACGCCGGCTTCGTGGAAACCTGTGACGCCCTGCTGGCGGACAAGCTGATGACCCTCCAGTGGTGGGAGGAGGACCGGGCCACCGATGGCTTCTTCACCATCAAACCGGATAAGGGCGTGGAGCCAAAAGCTTTGAGCTTCACCCATCGTCCGGATGGCACGGTCCTCGGCGTCTGGAAGAACCATTACGCACTGAGTGCCGATGAGGGCAAATCGTGGACTCCGTTCGGCAAGGCGACCTCCCTGATGCCTTGCGGTGCCAAGACGTGGGTGCAACGGACGGAGGAAGGGCGCTATGCGCTGGTTTACAACCATTCGCTCACGCGCAACAACCGCTTCCCGCTCGTTGTGATGACAAGTGACGATTGCCGCGACTTCGACACCATGCTTTGCCTGCATGGGGAGGTGCCGCCGAAGCGTTTCTCCGGAATCTTTAAAAATCTTGGGCCGCAGTACGTCCGGGGCATCGAGGAAGGCAACGGCAATCCACCCGGTCCGCAACTGTGGAACACGTACAGCATGAACAAGGAAGACCTCTGGGTCACCCGCACGCGCGTGCCCGTGATTGGAACGGTGACCGAGCAAGTCAATGAAACTTTCGCCGCTGTCGCCGGTGCGCCGGACCTGGAAGTCTGGAATCTCTATCAACCGCAATGGGCGCCGATCAACGTGGTGGCAGACCCGCACCAACGCGGAAACAAGTGTCTGGAACTGCGCGACGAAGATCCCTGCGACTACGCGTTGGCGGAACGCGCCTTTCCGGAAAGTTCCCGCATCCAGATCGAATTCCGCGTCCTGCCCGCCCGAGTTGGTCATGGGGTGCTGGAAGTCGAAATCCAGGACCGCTTCGGACACCGGCCCTTGAAACTGCGCTTGGACGACAAATGGCTGAACCTGGACCAGGTGCGTCGGTGGTTGAAGCCGATTCCAGTGCCGGCGCAAAAGTGGTTGCAGGTGCGGTTGGAACTGGACTGCGCTGGCGGCGAGTATGATTTGGCCCTGGACGGGAAGGTTGTGGCGCGCGATGTGAAATTGGCCGAGCAGGTGGCGACGGTCGAGCGCATGGTGTTCCGCACCGGACCGTGGCGCGGCGACGTGCGCGCCGTGTTTGTGGAGGGCGAGCCCGAGACCCTGGGATACACCCACGAAGATTTGGCTGGTGCGGATCGACGCGTGCCGCTGAGCGTTTATTGGATCGATGACGTGAAAACCAGCGGGCTGCCGCAGCCCTGACCAAGGACCATGCAATGAAAAAACTGTTAGCACTCTGCCTTTTCATCCTCGCCTTGACCATGGGCGCCCTCGCGGCGCCGCCGAACGTCATCCTGATTGTCTCCGACGATCAGCACTGGGGCGACTACGGCTTCATGGGTCATCCGCAGATCCAAACGCCGCACCTTGACAAGCTCGCACGCGAAGGCCTCACCTTCCGCCGCGGCTACGTGCCGTCGAGCCTGTGCTGCCCGAGTCTCGCTTCGATTATCACGGGGCGCTATCCTCACGAGCACCGCATCACCAGCAATGATCCTCGCATACCAGATGGGATGCCGCCCGGCGATTTCCCGAATTCGGAAGCGTTCAAGCAAGGCCGCGCTCAGATGGTGAAGGATCTCGAAGCCTGGCCCACGCTGCCCAGGTTGCTCGGGCAAGCCGGTTACCGCAGCCTGCAGACCGGCAAGTGGTGGCTCGGCGACTACACTCACGGCGGCTTCACTCAAGGCATGACGCACGGCGGACGCCACGGCGACGACGGCCTCGACATCGGGCGCAAAACCATGCAGCCAATCTACGATTTTATCAGGCAGGCGAAGAAAGACGCCAAGCCCTTCTTCGTCTGGTATGCGCCGCTGATGCCCCACGACCCGCACCGTCCGCCGGAGCGCATCCTGGCGAAATACCGCGACAAGACGCCAAGCGAGCCGGTCGCGAAGTATTGGGCGATGGTCGAGTGGTTCGACGAAACCTGCGGCGAGTTGCTCAACTACCTTGACCAGGAAGGCCTCACGCAAAACACGATTGTCCTCTACCTCGCCGACAACGGCTGGATTACCGATCCGCAGACCGGCCGTTTCGCGCCGAAGTCCAAGCTATCGCCCTACGACGGCGGACTGCGCACGCCCATCATGGTCCGTTGGCCGGGCAAGGTTGCCCCAAGGATGAGTGATACGCCTGTGAGTTCGCTGGACCTTTTCCCCACGATCCTGAAGGCCTGCGGCGTCGCGCTGCCGAAAGGCCTTCCCGGCCTCGACCTCACCGACCAGTCCGCCGTCGCGGCGCGTAAGACCCTTGCCGGCGAATGTTACACCCACAACTTCGTGGACATGAGCCAGCCAGCCACCAGCCTCCGCTGGCGTTGGATCCTTGAAGACGGCTGGAAGCTAATTGTCCCGGCGCCACAAAACGAGAAAGGCAACCCAGAACTCTACCGTGTCACCGACGACCCGCATGAGGAGAAGAATCTCGCCGCCGCCGAACCCGGCCGCGTGGCCGCAATGCGCTCCAAGCTCGACGCGTGGTGGCCGGGACGACCCCAATGAAAAACAATCAACAAACATGAAAGCTCTCCTGAGAATTCCATTGATGGCCATAGCGTCTGGTTTTGTCGTTGGCACGGTTGCGGCAGCCGGAGCCGCCTCAACACCTCCCTCGGTCGAAGCCTCCGCCGCGGAACCCATCCGTTACGTGGGCCAGGAACAAACCGACAAACGCTTTTACGATGGCGCGCTCCGTCACGCCGTGGGGGTTCACATGTTCCAGGCCTTGCGCGCCAATCGCACCTGCCCGCCGGAAGGCGGCGCGCTGGGCTGGACCTACAATCACCAGCCTTATTTGGCGTATTGGCGCGACCGGTTTTATTTGCAATACCTCAGCACGCCGGTGGGGGAACATTTGCCTCCGGGCCGCACGTTGCTGATGACGTCCGACGACGGCCGGTTCTGGTCCAATCCGCGCATCGTCTTTCCCGAATACACCCTGCCGGAGATCAAGAACGACAAAGGTTGGCTGCCCGCCGGAACCGGCGCCATCATGCACCAGCGCATGGGCTTCTACACCGCACCCAACGGCCGTCTGCTGACCCTGGGTTTCTACAGTTATTGTTTCAGCCACAATCCCAAGGACCGGCCCAACGGCGGTCAGGGGCTGGGGCGCGTCGTGCGAGAAGTTTATGCCGACCAGACGCTGGGCCCGATTTATTTTATCCGATACAACCGCCATGCCGGATGGAATGAAACCAACACCAGCCTTCCATTTTACAAAATCAGCGCCGATGCCGGATTCGTCGCGGCTTGCGATGCCCTGCTCGCCGACAAATTGATGACGCTGCAATGGTGGGAGGAGGACCGGGCCACCGACGATGGATTCTACACCATCGATACGAAAGGGGGCATTGAGCCCAAGGCCCCCAGTTTCGTCCACCGCCCCGACGGTGCTGTCTTGGCGGCCTGGAAGGCCCACGCCGCACTGAGTTCCGACGAGGGCCAGAGCTGGACGAAACTGGTGAAGCTGTCGCCCACGATGCGGCTCTGCGGCGCCAAGACGTGGGTGCAGCGAACGGACGACGGCCGTTATGCCCTGGTTTACAATCACACGGCCAAGGGAAACCGCTTCCCGATGGTTGTCATGACCAGCGATGATTGTCGCGATTTCGACAACATGCTCTGCCTGGTCGGCGAGGTCCCGCCCATGCGGTTCGCGGGCCACAACAAGAACATCGGCTCGCAGTATATCCGCGGCATCGAGGAAGGCAACGGCACGCCGCCCGGCGGCTTTCTCTGGAACACCTTCAGCATGAACAAGGAGGACCTGTGGGTCACTCGCACGCGCGTCCCGGTCACCGGAACGGTGGCGGAGCCCGTCAAAGAAACCTTCGACGCGGTGCAGGACGCGCGGGATCTGGAACTGTGGAATCTCTATGTGCCTCAGTGGTGCGCCGCGAACGTAATCGGTGACCCGGGCCATCCCGCCAACAAGCTCCTCGAACTGCGCGACGAGGATCCCTATGATTACATCCAGGTCGAACGCGCGTTTCCGGAAAGCCGCAAGGTCGCCATCGAGTTCCGCATCCAGGCGGTTCAGGTCGGTCATGGCGTGTTGGAGTTCGAGGTGCAGGATCGCCATGGCCGGCGCCCCCTCAAATTGCGTTTCCCCGAGGGGTGGCTGGCCCAGGCTCACCAAAACCGCAATGTCGAGGCGATCCCCGTCGAGCCGCAAGCCTGGCTGGCCTGCCGCCTTGAGGTGGATTGCGCAGCGCGCTCTTACAGCCTGTTTCTGAATGGAAAACAGGTGGCGAGCAAACTGGCCCTGACCGAACCGGTCGAGTCAATCGAACGGTTGGTCTTCCGCACCGCTCCGGTGCGGCGGGACGTCCGCCCCGACCACGTGGAGTATGAACCGGTGCCGTTCGGCCATGTCACCGAAGACCTGCCCGGCGCTGACCAACGCGTGCCGTTGAGCGTCTATTGGATTGATGACGTGAAAACGGAATGAATCCATGCAAACGAAGGTTACTCCACGCGAGAATCGAACGTATGGCAGGATTCCTCCAAGCAGCCAAAACAATGAACAAATCTTTTTCGCTTACGAGCCTGCTGGTTGGGATGACGATGCTGGGTCTGGCCGGATGTCTGCATGCTTCCCAAACCCCGGGTGCCACTTCCCAGGCTCAGCCAAAGAAAAGCCCCGCGACACCCCCGGCGCCCGCGCGCTACACCGGCGGCGAACGATCTGACGGCACACACGACGGAGGCCTGCGCTGGGCGGTCGGGGTCAAGAGCTGGCAGGCGATGCGCGCCAATCGCGCCAATCCCGAACTGGCCGACGACTTCGGCTGGACCTACAACCACGCGCCGATGCTGGCCTACTGGCAGGGACGCTTCTGGATTGAGTACCTCAGCGCGCCGGTGCATGAAAACCGCGGCCCGATGCAGACCTTGCTCATGTCTTCGGCCGACGGCATCCACTGGGACAAGCCGCGCGTGGTTTTTCCCCAATACACGACGCCCGACGGCAAGATTGCCGAGGTGCATCAACGCATGGGCTTCTATGTCGCGCCTGACCGGCGGCTGCTTGTGCTGGGCTTCTATGGCCCGGAACGAAGCCCCAATGAAGGCGCTGGCATCGGACGCACCGTGCGCGAAGTGTATGCCGATGGCAATTTCGGCTCGATCTTCTTCATTCGCTATAGCCGTCACAATGGTTGGAACGAGTCGAACACCTCCTTTCCCTCATACACCAACTCCCCCGACGCAGGATTCAAGCGCGCGTGCGAAGCGTTGCTCGCCAACAAGCTCATGACCCTTCAATGGTGGGAGGAAGATCGCGCCAAGGATGGATTTTATCCCGACCTGGGTGACCAGGTGCTCAAGGCGCTTTCGTTTTATCATCGCAAGGACGGCGCGGTAGTCGCCCTTTGGAAAGAGGCTTGGGTGGCGCTCTCCATGGACGAAGGGAAAACCTGGAGCCGTCCAGTCCAGGAACCATCGCTGGTCATGGCCAAAGCCAAGGTCTGGGGACAGCGCACCCCGGACGGCCGCTATGCCTTGGTCTATAATCCCCGCGCCGACAACCGGCACCGCTGGCCGCTGGCCCTGGTCACCAGTGACGACGGCGAGACCTTCGACCAGCTTCTCACCGTAGTCGGGGAAGTACCCCCGCGCCGCTATAACGGCCTGGACAAGGCCTTCGGACCGCAATACGTCCGTGGGATAGTGGAGGGCAACGGCACCCCTCCGGGCGAGGCGTTCTGGGTCACCTGGTCCATGAACAAGGACGACATCTGGGTGAGCCGCATTCCCGTGCCTGTGCGCGCGACGGTCGAGGGACCGGTTAACGACGACTTCAACTCCGGCACCATCGAAGATCTCCCCTGGAATCTCTACAGCCCGCTGTGGGCCAGCGTGCAATTAACCGACTTTCCCAGCAAGACCAACCGCAGTCTCGAACTGCGCGACCGGGAACCGGGCGATTACGCGCGGGCGGTGCGCGTTTTTCCGGAAACAAAGCAGGCCGCCGTGCGGTTCAAGCTTCTCGCCAAACAAAACGATCACGGGCGACTGGAGATCGAGTTGCTCGACCGGTACGGATATCGCCCGTCCGTCACGGTGATCCTCGATGACCAGGGACGCATGCTGGCCAAGGACGGCGATCAGAATGAGGACGTCGTGCTGACCCGTTACACGGCCGGCCAGTGGTATGACCTCGAAATTCGATTTGATCATGGAAAGGGATTTGACATCGCCGTGGACGGCAAGACTGTGCTGGCCGGCGCGGAATTTCCCGATCCCACCGGCCCGTCCGAGCGCATCTCGTTCCGCACCGGCGAATACCGCCACACGCCAACCCTGCGCGATCCCAAATCGCCCGGCACCGACCTTCCCGGCGGTGACGTCCCCGCACCCGAAGCGGTATTCTTTATCGATGACGTGTCGGTCGTCACTCGGACGAAATGAGATCCTCGATGAAACGGCGTTCATTCATCGCCAACTCACTGGCGGTGACCGCCATGGGTTTGGATTCGCTTAAAGGGAAAAGCCCATCGGTCGAGCCCTTGATTTTCCGCACCGGCCCCTGGCGCGGGGATGTCCGCGCTGCCTTTGTGGATGGGGAACCGGGCCCGCCCGGGCACAGCGGAGAAGACCTGGCGGGCGCTGATCAACGCGTGCCGCTAAACGTGTATCGGATTGATGACGTCAAAACCAGCCGGCTGGAACGGCAGTAACCGTTCGTCATTGGAGCCGCCGCTTACCTCAAGAAACCGAAAGAACAACCAAATGAAAATGAATAACTCACTGCAAACCCTCACCCTGCTGGGCGGACTGACCGCCCTGTTGCACTGCGCCGGATGCGCGCAGATGCCGTCCGACCCGTCTGCACCAGCCAAGGGCCAAGCTCCCCTGCAGCATGTCGTCGTCGCCAGCAAAGCCGGAACGTTCTTCGGCTGGCCGGCCAACAATGGCGTTTGGACTTGGGACGGTGGCCGCGAAATCCTCGTCGGTTTCTCCCAAGGCAAGTTCGATGAGCGCAGCGGCCATAATACGTTCGGCCAGGCCGAACCGGCCGAGGGCATTGACTCCTTGCTGGGGCGAAGTCTCGATGGCGGTCGAACCTGGGCCATCGAAGACCCCGCAAACTTCGTTGGCGATGGTGGCGCCACGTCCCCTTCCCCCGGCGGCATCGTTTTCAATGGGGACGGTTTTGCTTTGCGCGCGGAAGGCGTCGGGTATCACGGCTCGGACGCTCCCCAAGGCCGCTTCTACTATTCCACCGACCGCGGCCGGACCTGGCAGGGCCCCTATCAGTTCACCGGCCTGATGGACGACCCGAATCTCCGGGATATGGATTGCACCACGCGCACCAGCCACCTCGTGGCTGGAAGGCACTCCTGTCTTGTTTTCATGTCCGCCCGCCTAAAGAAAAACGGCGGCGGGCGCGACAAGACCTTTGTGGCCGAGACCACCGACGGCGGCAAGTCCTTCCACTTCGTTTCCTGGATCGTGCCCCTGTCTGATCCTCACCGCGCGGTGATGCCATCCGTGGCCCGCTTGAAAGACGGCACGATCGTTGCGGCGCTACGCCGTCGCATTCCAGGCAGCGACAAGGATCCTTGCTGGGTGGACTGTTACAGCTCGAAGGACAGCGGACGGACCTGGGTCTTTCTGAGCAAGGTCGGTGAGACCGGCGGTGGGAACGGCAATCCGCCGGCGCTGGCCGCGCTCAAAGATGGCCGTTTGGCCTGCGCCTATGGCGACCGCACCCGGGTGAAGCTTTTCGCCCGCCTGAGCGCCGATGGTGGCCAGACCTGGGGTGAGGAGATTGTCCTGCGCGACGATTTCCAGCCGGACAAGTTTGGCGACAAGGATTTCGGCTACCCGCGGCTGGTTCAAAATCACAAGGGCGAACTGGTCGCGCTGTATTACTGGGCCACCAAGGAACTTCCCCAGCAACAGATCGCCGCCACGATTTGGCGTGCCTGGTAAACTCCTTAACTTTTTCGCAATAATTATGGAGATTATTGCATGGCAAAACGGAGGTCGCAGGTCCCTAATGGGTGGATGCATTTACCTACATTGACAACCTAATCTCGATTAAGCCACAATTATGAAACCAACCCTCCGCTTATTGTTCGCAGTGTTGGCCTTGTTGAGCGCCAGTTCCCTGTCCCTATTGGCGGCCACCTCAACCTGGACCGGCAGCACTGATACGACTTGGCTCGGAGCTAACTGGAGTCCCGGTGTCCCCGCAAGCAGCGACGACGTCAGCTTCCCCAATGTCACCGGCCAGACCGTGGATCTCGGCGGGGCCACCATCAGCATCGGCACGTTGTCGTTCAACGCGCCGGACGCCTACTCGCTGGTCAACGGCAACCTGAACCTCGGCGGCAACTTTTCCCAGAACGGCGCGGGGCCAGTTATGCTTAACGCCGGCATTGATCTCGGCGGGGCGGACCGCGCCTTCGGCGGTTCGGGTTCAGGGGTCGTGACGCTGAACAACCCGGTCACGGGCGCCGGATACAACATGATTGTGGGCGCGGGGAATTATGTGATCGCCAACAACGCCAATGACGTCAATCAGATCCAGGTCACCACCGGCGGCAAAGTGACGATTGTGGGTTCCGCAACCCCCGCTGCCTTTCCCGCCCCGAGTTATTTCGGCGGAGCTAGTGGCTACCTCCAAGTAAATGGCGGCACGGCGGACTACCAGCAGCAAAGGTTCTTTACACTAGGGACCAACAGCCCGGTTGCCTTCACCGACGGCTGGCAGGGACACGGCATTTACTTTGGTCCAAACGGCGGGACCCTATTGATGACTAACGGTCTTGTGGTTACAGGACCTACGCTGTGGAAGTCCGATGCCACCAACGCAGTGCCTGGCTCGGTTGTCGTCAACAAACAGAGCCCGTTTAGCCTCCCCGGTTACGTTGGCCCGTTTTTCGAGACTTACGGGCTGACGTTGGGCGATGCTGACGTGGATAACACCAGGATGTATCGGAAAGGGGAAGGCGACCTGAAGCTCGTCGTCACCAACGGCGCCACCGCTTGGATCAATTGGTCGTACATGACCAACGGGAACCTGATTATCCAGGGGCAGCCAGGCGGTGATTCGGCCGTCGCCGAGACCAACGCCCTCGGCACCAGCACCAGCGTCGGGCGCATTAGCCTTCGCAAGGTCCACAATGGGCCACAGGCTTTGCCCGGATACACGCGCAGCTTCTACATTAACCAACCCTATGCAGTAAAGTTCTACGACGCCGTGCAAAGTTTTGAGCGTGACGGTCTCCATCATTGGGCGTGCGACATGAGTTTTGAGCCCGGCAGCTCCGTGGATTTCTGCGGTGGCAAACTCAATGGTAGCCGCCTCACTGACTTGGGCTACCCCGCCAATGCGAACTACCCCGGCGAAACCAACACGATGACGATCAAGGGAGGCGCCAAGCTCAATCTAAACCTGCAGTTGCGCACCTGCCAATGGGAAGGCAACGGGCCCGCCAACGGCGAGTCGGCCGGTCTCCGGGTATTCGCCAACACGGTCATTCAGGACAACGGCCAACTGAAAATCTACCGATCTCAGACCAATGCCCCGAATTCCAGGTGCATCGAATTCTTCCGCCCGATCACCGGCCAGGGCAATTCGGCCAGCGATGCCCGGCTCATTGTGGACCTGCCATATTCCCCTCCATCGAACTCAGGCAAGGACAACGGCAACGCTGGAGGCAGCAACGGCGTGAACTTTGATGGCAATGCCTCAGGCATGGGAGAATATCCCGGCGCCGAGCTCATCGTGAACGGCACCGGTCGCTGGGGCTTGCGCGTGGAGGGCAACGACAACTGGCTCGATAACCTGCTCGGCACCCCTGGTGGTAGTGCCGCCAAAAACCGGATGGAAAGCCTCACGGGTTCGGGCGGCGTGCTGACGATTGCCGCCACCAATACCAGTGGGCAGATGACGCTTTCCTCTGGCCCAACGAGCGGCAACCCCGGCAGTGTGGGGCTGGCCTTTGCCGGGGATCCCGGGCACACCTACGTCCTGCAATCCGGGACCATCACGAATTTCGGCCGGATCCTGGTCAAGAGTGGCCGCGTGCGACTGGGTAACGGCTTCGAGATGCTCAGGAACCTGCGCCTGGCCGACGACGGTGCCGCCACCGTGTTCGTGGCTGACGGTGAAAGCGCCACGATGAGCGCAGTGATCCTGGCTGGCAATGCAGCCTTTGAAATGGGCACGGGGAGCGGGAGCGCCGCCAAGCTGACCTTTGCCAACAGTTCCGGCCAGGCTTGGACGGCTGGTAAAACGCTGACCGTTTCCAACTGGAACGGCAGCCTCACCGGCGGCGGACCTGACCAGATCATATTTGGTACGGACAACACCGGGATGAACGCGAACCAACTCGGGCAAATCACCTGGATCAATCCGTATGGCGGCGGGAATATCATCGGAGCCAAGATTCTCCCGACCGGTGAAATCGTGCCTCCGGCTCCTTCCGCGACCATCACGTCGCCTGCGATCGTGAATGGTGAATTCATTTTCACTGTGCCCGGAGTGGCCGGGCAGACCAGCATCATCCAGTGGGCCACGAATCTGACGCCAACGGTGAACTGGTATCCCATCCTGACAAACACCGGAGCATTCAGCTTCACAAACTCGCTCCCATACCCGGAGGTGTTCTACCGGGTGCTGGTGCCGTAGTTTGGAGGCGGGAGTTAAGACCTGGCCGCCCTCTGGGGCGGGCGGCTAGGTTCTTTGACAGCGTTTAGAAAGTGCGAAAAAAGAAATATGAATGAATCCAGTAACAAGCCTTCGGGCAACCGGTCGATAGATGCAGCATTCACCCTCATCGAGTTGCTGGTGGTGATCGCCATCATCGCCATTCTGGCGGCGATGCTGCTGCCAGCCCTCTCCAGAGCCAAGCTGAAAGCCCAAGGCATCTCTTGCATGAACAACCTGAAACAGATGCAGTTGGCTTGGGTCATGTACTCGGGGGACAACGAGGACCGCGTGGTCCTGAACAAGTCTAACCCAACCCAACCTGAGGAGAGTTGGGTGTTTAATGTCATGAGTTGGGGGAGCGCCGATTCGACCGATCCCGAACGGCTCAAAGTTGGTCTCCTGGGGCCATACACCGCAAAAAGTGCGGCAGTTTACAAATGCCCGGCGGATATCAGGCCGGGGCAAGGTGGTCTCCCCCGCACCCGCAGTTATTCCATGAGCCGGTTTATGGGAAGCGTTCCCACCAGCGACACATGGCAGTGGTTTTCCAAGACCGTGCAGATTAAAACCCCAACCAGTACGTTTGTTTTCCTGGATGAGCATCCCGACAGCATCAACGACGGCTTTTTTGCCTGCGATGGTTCGCCCGGCGGGAAGACTACCAGTTGGCAGGACCTGCCGGCATCCCACCACGGCGAGGCGTGCGGGTTCTCCTTTGCGGATGGTCATTCGGAGATTAAGAAGTGGAAGAATAAGGGCACGATTCAACCGGTTGACGGGACCAGCAAATTGGGGATATCTGTTCCCGCGGGCCAGACTGGCGACATCACCTGGGTGAACGATCGGGCGACCTACGCGCTCAAGGCGGCGATCATTCTTCCGGATTAATGACTCGGGAGGCTGACAGTTTGCCAGGTCCTCAGAATCTGCTGGACGCAGTTCGGTTCCGCCGTTGTCATTCCCTGATGGCGATGCGCTCAGGCGCACCGGCGGCGGGCTGCAACCCGGCGGCCTCGATCTGTACGTAAGTCAGAACTCGCCAAATTCAATTGAAGAATAGGAGTGACCCAATTATGAAACATACAAACGAACTAACGGGCGACCTCTCGCGTCGCGAATTCATCAACACCACGGTCAAGGCCGGGAGCGGCCTGCTGCTGGCCGCCTCCGCTTGGGACGCCGTGGCCGCCGCGACCGCCGCTGCGAGCGGGGCGCGGAAAAAGCGCTACGCCTTGGTAGGAGTGGGCGGGCGCTCCAGCATGTACCGCGAAGCCGTGCTTGAAACCTACGCCGCTCACTCCGAAATGGTCGGCTTTTGTGACCTCAACCTGGGCCGGCTCAAGCTCGCCCAGACCAAGGCCCGAGCCGTTGCCGGGGTCGAGGTGCCGATCTACGAGGCGAAGGACTTCGACCGCATGGTCCGCGAGACCAAACCCGACGTGGTGATCGTCACCACCAAGGACGCCACGCACAGCCAGTACATCATCCGGGCCATGGAACTCGGCTGCGACGTGATGACCGAGAAGCCGATGACGACGGACGAGAAGAAATGCCGCGCGATCATTGATACCCAGCGCAAAACCGGCCGGCACTGCCGCGTGACGTTCAATTACCGTTACTCGCCGCCGCGCACCCAGGTCAAAGACCTGCTGATGAGCGGCGTGATCGGTGACGTGTTGTCGGTGGACTTTCACTGGATGCTCGACACGCTTCACGGGGCGGACTATTTCCGGCGGTGGCACAGCAACAAGGTGAATTCCGGCGGCCTCATGGTCCACAAGGCCACGCATCATTTCGACCTGGTGAACTGGTGGCTGTCCGCGGTGCCAGTGTCAGTGATGGCCACGGGCAAGCGCGAGTTCTACACGCCGGCCATGGCCAAACGCCTGGGCTTGCAGAGTCACCATGAGCGTTGCCGCACCTGTCCCGAACAGGAGAAATGCACGTTCTACCTTGACCTTTCCGCCAATCAGGAACTCAAGGAGCTTTACCTCGATAACGAGAAATACGACGGCTACTTCCGAGACCGCTGCGTGTTCCGCCCGGACATTGACATCGAAGACACGATGAACGTCCAGGTGCGGTATAACACGGGGGTGACGATGGCTTATTCGCTCAACGCCTTCAACGGTTGGGAAGGCTACGAGATCTGCTTTAACGGCACCAAGGGGCGGCTCGAACATAGAATGGAGGAAAGAGTTTTCTTGAAAAATGACGCGTCCGTTCCTGGAGCGATGACACAGGAATACAAGAACATTCGCATTTATCCCATGCGTGCCGCAGCCTACGAGATCCCGATGTGGACCGGGCAAGGCGGCCACGGCGGCGGGGACACAGTCATGCTGGACGACCTGTTCCTGCCGGAAAAGAAGGCGGACAAATATCAGCGCGCGGCGGATCAACGCGGCGGGGCTTACTCCATTCTGACCGGGGTGGCTGCCAATCACTCATTCATCACCGGCAAAGCGGTTGTGATTGCGGACCTTGTCCCGGGAATCGTCCTGCCGGATTATCCCGCGATGCCCTCGCATACCGCGCGAGTTCCCATGCCGCCGCGGGTCTGAGCTGCAAATGTCGAATCAAACGCGCAAAGTAACACCAACCGAATCACCAGCAATTATCCAAAAAAGAAAGACCCTACCATGATCTGTCAGCACTACACCAACGGACAGCAGCTCGATGTCGCGGGACTCAATGTCGTCACCGTGCTCGTGGATCGCAGCCAGACGCAACTCACCGAGGTGGGATGGAACCGTTGGAGCAAGGGATTGGAAGGCCCGCCTCATAGCCACGAGGCCAAGGAACAAATCTTCTACGTCACCGATGGGGAGGGTTTTGTCGTGGTTGGCCCGGCCCGTTACCCGGTGAAGCCCGGCAGCCTGGTCTATGTGCCCCCCATGGTGATTCATCAGACCATCGTTACCGGCGACGCCCCGTTGAGCTACTTCCTCTTCAACGCCTTCCTCGATGCGAACAAGGAAGGTCACGCCTCGTTCGCCGACCACATCGAGAAGGTCAAGAATGTCCGCAAGCAGCAGGCGGAATCCCAGCAGGCGAACGTGGCGGGTGCCGACGCGCGCGCGGTATCCAACCGGCCCGGCAAGCTGGTCGAGAACATCTACGCGGGCCGGCTGTTCGATTTCGGATCGAATACGACCCGGTTGATCCTCGAGCGCAGCGAGACCGCCCGCGCCGAGGTGACCTTGGTGAGCTGGCCCAAGGGCTGCAAAGGCGCAATGGTTTCGCACCCCGAGAAGGAGCAGACTTTCTTCGTGCTGGCCGGGCGCGGCCGGGTCACGGTGGGTGAGGAAACCCGCCCGGTCAGTGTGGGCGATGTCGTCTTTGTGCCCTGGAAAGCGCCTCACACCACCGAGGCGGCCGGCGAAGAGCTGACCTACCTCTGCCTCAACACGCACGTCGTGGAGACCAAAGAGAAATCCTTCGAAGATATGTACAACCGCGTCGCCCCCGGCCGCATTGCGCGTTGGAAATCCCGCGAGACGACGGTGGGCGAGTAGTACAACTACTGCGGATGGAGTCTAGAAACCGTGGTGCCTCAACCTGAAAGGCAATTTGCATCAGCAACCTGAAAGGCAAATCGAGCAGATTCCGGCGGAGGAAGGAAAGTCCGAGACCCCCGGCTGGTCAACAACCAAGGATCGAAACAACAACAAAATAATGAATCAGGACACTGTGCAGATTGGAAAGTTTTCATTAGGCATGGGCGACCGCTTCGCACAAGAGGCCGGGGCCCAATTGCAGGCCTGCATGATGGCGGCCGAGCGGGGTGTCGATGTAGTCCCCGTGTGGAACAAATCCAACCGCGAGCACCTCATCATCGGTTCCGAGCCGGCGTCAGTGCTCGCCGCCGCGGCATCCGCAGTAAAAGAGCTTGGATGGCGAAAAGCATGGCACGTCGATGCGGACCACATCCGGCTCGACACGGTGGATCGCTTCCTGGCCGCCTCGGACTTCTTCACCATTGATGTCGCCGATTCGATTGGCAAAGCGGCTGCGCCCGAGACGGTGAAGAAGTTTTGTGACCAGCACGACGAGCTGATTGGTTGCCTCGAAATCCCCGGCATCACCGGTATAATAATGACCACCCGTGCGGACGTGGAGCGAGTGGCGAACAAATTTTTGGTGGCGGTGCGGGAGGCTGGCTCGATTTTCCGCCACATTCAGCAGGCCAAGAGCGAAGGCCGGTTCATCCCGGAAGTATCAATGGACGAAACCGACCTGCCGCAGACACCGGTCGAGTTGTTGATCATTCTCGCGGCCATTGCGGACGAAGGCATTCCCGTCCAGACCATCGCGCCAAAGTTCACCGGGCGGTTCAACAAAGGCGTGGACTACGTCGGCGACGCCGCCCAGTTCGAGAGGGAATTCAATGACGATCTCTGCGTTATCGCGTTTGCCATTCAGAAATATGGTTTGCCTGGCAACCTGAAGCTCAGCGTTCACTCCGGCAGCGACAAGTTTTCCATTTATCCAGCCATCCGCCGCGCCGTACTGAAGCACAACGCTGGCCTCCACCTCAAGACCGCCGGCACGACTTGGCTTGAGGAGGTGATCGGCCTGGCGGAAGCCGGCGGGGAGGGGTTGGAGCTGGCCAAGGAGATTTATGCGGCTGCGTTGGAGCACAGGGCGGAACTCTGCGCGCCTTATGCCACGGTGATTGATATTGATCCCGCCAAACTCCCTTCCCGCGAAGTAGTCGCCCGGTGGACCTCGGAACAATACGTCGCAGCTCTGCGCCATGAATCTTCGTGCGCCGAGTTCAATCCGCATCTGCGCCAGTTGCTGCATGTTGGCTTCAAAATCGCCGCCAGGCAGGGTACGCGTTACCTCGATCTCATCCGGGCCAATCATGAAGTGGTGGCGAGAAATGTCACGGCTAACCTGTTCGAGCGGCATATCAAGCCAGTTTTCCTGAGTGCTGAGCAAGATCCGGCGGTCGTTTACTCACACGCCTCTTCGCGAATCCCATGACCCCGATTCAGTGTTTGGCGGTGGCCGCGTTGGCGGGAGTCCGCCGCTAAAACCACCCGCAAATCAGCGAAGTCACTTGATATGCAACCGGTCATGTCTCAAGGCAACCATGAGCTCCGACTTGAAGTTAAAATCGTGGATTTGAGCCAAGACCCTGAAGTTGCAAGCGTGGCCGTTTCCCGGCGCGAATGTCTCACCTTGTCCGCTTCTGCCGGAGCCGGATTGATGGCGGGGGCGCTCGGTTGTTCGCACCTGAAGCGCGATGCGGCTGCTGAGGCGGGGAGCGAGTTAGTGGCTGGACTTGACGTCGTGACCTATCCCGCAAGCTCGATCAAGACGCTGGCCGAGTTGGGATTGACCGCCGCGCGGTTGGCGAAACGCGCCTTCGATATCCATAGCGATGCCGACCGGGCCAATAGATTGGAGCCTGGGGCGCAGGTGGCGGGCGGCAGCCGTTTCCCGTTCATCAGTTGCCACGGGCGGAAGAACGTGAAGGTGCTCGGGCGCGGCACCATTGATTTTACCCGCTTCGATTGGCACGAACGGGTCGGGATGGCCTTCAACTTTTCCAATAACATCGAAATCCGGGGAATCACGCTGGTCAATTCCGGTAATTGGACCGTGACCCTATATCGGGTCACCAATCTGCAGAGTCACGACCTGTTTTGAAAAGGACTCCTATGCACACTACACGTTCGAATGAGTGCCAGCGATTTCAAATGGCGGTCATACCCATTGCCGCCGGAATTCGACACGGAAACTAACCTTATGAAACAACAAACTCCTCTCGCCGCCTTTCTCGGCGCAGTTCTCGCGCTTGGCATCGCCTGGGGCGCCAGCGCCGCGCTGGCCGCGCCCGCCGACTGGGAGAACCCGCGCCTCACCGGCGTGAACAACCTGCCGCCGCATGCCACTATGGTCGTGTGCCCGGACGCCAAAACCGCCCGCACCATCGGCCCCGTCTCCAATGCCGAGCGCGGCAGATCCCCCTTCTACCGCTCGCTCAACGGCGACTGGAAGTATCACTACGCCTCGAACCACCTGGCCCGCGTGCCGGATTTCTGGCGGCCAGATTTCAACGACAAAAAGTGGGCCACCATCCCGGTGCCGTCGAACGTCGAACTGCACGGCTACGGCATCCCCATCTACGTCAACGATACCTATCCCTGGCCCGAGCCGTGGACCCCGCCGACGGTGCCAACCGATGACCCGAACAATACCGTCAACGCCTACCGTCGCACCTTCGAGGTTCCCAGGGACTGGGCGGGCCGCCGGGTGTTGCTGACGTTCGACGGCGTCAATTCCTTCTTTCAGCTCTGGGTGAACGGTGAGCGGGTCGGCGTGGGCAAGGACAGCCGCACCCCCGTTGAGTTCGACATCACCAAATTCCTCAAGCCAGGCAGGAACCTGCTGGCAGTCGAAAACTTCCGTTGGAGCGACGGCACCTATCTCGAGTGCCAGGATTTCTGGCGCCTCAGCGGCATCTTCCGCGATGTGTATCTCTGGTCGCCGCCGGACGTGCATATTCGCGACTTTGAAGTGAAGACGTACCTTGATGCGCAGTATCGCAACGCCACATTTGGCATTTCCGTCACCCTGGAAAACCAGACTGCTCAACCCGTGCCCGCCACGGTTGAGGCCGTTTTATTGGACGCCGCCGGGAAGGAAATCGCCAAGCCCAGCATTCAGCTGCGCGTCGCCCCGGACGGCAGCGGAGGGCAGGGGATGCTTTCGCAAAAAATCCTCAACCCGCGCAAGTGGACTGCCGAGACGCCGAACCTCTACCGGTTGCTCCTCACGCTGAAGGATGGCGCCGACAAGGTTTTGGAGGTCATCCCCGGCAACGTCGGCTTCCGCAAGGTCGAAATCAAGGACGCGAACCTGTTGGTCAACGGGCAGCGCATCCTCATCAAAGGCGTCAACCGCCACGAGCACGAACCCGACTGCGGCCAAGCCATCACCGTTAGCAGCATGGAGCAGGACATCCTGGTGATGAAGCAGTTCAACCTCAACGCCGTCCGCACCAGTCATTACCCCAACCAGCCCGCGTGGTATGACCTCTGTGACCGCTACGGCATCTACCTCGTTGACGAGGCGAATATCGAAAGCCACGGCATGGGCTACGAGGAAAAAACGCTGGCCAAGGATCCCAGCTTTGCCGACGCCCACATGGATCGCACCATCCGCATGGTCGAGCGCGACAAGAACCACCCGTCCGTCATCATCTGGTCACTCGGCAACGAAGCGGGCGACGGTCCGAACTTCGTCGCCACTTCGCAGTGGATCAAGCGGCGCGACCCCAGCCGCCCGGTCCAGTACGAGAAGGCCCGCGAACTCCCCCATTCCGACATCAACTGCCCGATGTACCACACACCGGCCGAGGTTCTGAGATACGCCAGCCAGCCGCAAACGCGCCCTTACATCCTGTGCGAGTATTCCCACGCCATGGGCAACAGCAGCGGC
>JBBQYD010000039.1:0-19227 GCA_038209025.1 Verrucomicrobiota bacterium
GGGGGCGCCACTTGGAGGGTGACTGATTTCAAGGCGGCTTCCGGCTCGATCTCCGCCAGCACCTGGCTGGCGAACCCGGCGAAATTCATTGGTGCCAGCACCAGCGCCGAGCGCGACGATTGGGTAAACTCGAGGATCTCGCTGATCAGGTCGTTAATGCGCTCCACCTGCCGGGCAATTCGCCCGCGCCCTTGCTGGCGCGATTGGGGGGTCGCCTCCGGCATCCCACTGAGTTCGGATGTCAGGCTGATGATGTTCAATGGGTTTTTCAGGTCATGCACGATGGACCGCGCAAAGCGGCCAATGACCGCCAAACGCTCGGCCTGCAGCACTTCGCGCAAAAACTGGGTGTTGAACTCGCGCAGACGTGAGCTCACCTCCCGCAGGGTGGCCATGGCCACCTGCGGACAGCGGTCCACCAGTTGCAGGAAGCTGGTGTTCTCCATGAAATAAACCACCGTGTCCTCCACCGCCACCGCGCTGGCCGACCGCGGTTTCGCCTCGATCACCGCCATCTCGCCGAACATCTCCCCGGGAGGCACCTGGGTAAAAACCCGCCGGTCCTTGTCATTGATCGGCACGGAAATTTCCACCATGCCCTCCCGCACCAGGTAAAGCCCGTCGCCGGGATCGCCCTCGTGGAATACTTCCGCGCCCCGTGAAAATGATTTCTCCGAAACGATCTCCCGCAGAAATCTCAGGTCGTCCGCGGCCAGTCCGGAAAATAGTTTATTGGCTTCGAGCGTAACCACGCTGGCATCATAGAAAGGTTGAGCATCCGCCGCAATCCATGCTTGCGGGGAGGCGCGTTTGGGTTGGCGGCCACTTTCCAGGGGGCCCGAGCGCGCCGGTCCCCGCCGCGAACGGCGGTCCCCGGACCCGGCCGCCGGAATCCGCCGGTTGCCCCGGCAAAAAGAATCATTCGGAGAAGCGAAGCTAAACTTGACGTCCGCCTCCGGTAAACCTACGCTATTGACCGGTAATGGTGGCCGTAGCTCAGCCCGGTTAGAGCCCCAGATTGTGGATCTGGCTGTCGCGGGTTCAAATCCCGTCGGTCACCCCATTTCTCCGCTCTTGAAATGCTCCCAGCCCCCTCCTATGCTGCAACCCATTAAACGTTTCCGCTGAGTCAGCCGGGTATGCGGAACACATCAACAGAACAAGCTATACAGGAGAACAAAATGTCCAATAGACCCTTGAATGTCGGTTTGGTGGGTGGCGGCAAAGGCGCGTTCATCGTGCATCCGCACCAAAAAGCAATCCATTTCGACGGCACCCGCCGGGTAGTCGCCGGCGCCCTGTTCCCGGACCCCAAAGTGGCCCTGGAGGAAGCCGCCAACTGGCCCTACCCCATCAAAGGCTACGGCTCCTATACCGAGATGATCGATGCCAACGCCTCGCTTCCCGAGGAGGAGAAGCTCGACTACATCCTGATCGTCACGCCGAACTTCGTGCATTTCGATCCGGCCATGAAAGCCATGAAAGCCGGCATCGCCGTGTTCTGCGAGAAACCCCTCTGCTTGAATTTGAAGGAAGCCAACGAGCTGGTGAAGACCTCCCGGAAGCTCAACGTGCCCTTCGGCGTGGCCCACACCTATCTCGGCCACTGGACCACCCGCCTGAGCCGCTACATCGTTCAGAGCGGTTTGCTGGGGGATATCCGGTGGGCGGATAGCTATTACATCCAGGGCTGGCTGGCCTCCAAAATCGAAGCCACCGGCCAGCAGCAGGCCTCGTGGCGCGTGGATCCCAAACGGGCCGGCGGCTCCGGCTGCGGCGGCGATATCGGCACTCATGCGCTCATGCAGCTCCGCTACGTCACGGGCCTCGAAATCGATCAGCTCAGCGCCCAGCTCGAAACGTTCGTCGAAGGCCGCATGCTCGACGATCACTTCACCATTTATTGCAAACTGAGCAACGGCGCCAAAGCCCTCGTCCGCGCCTCCCAGATTTGCATCGGCCACAAAAACGATCTCGGCCTCGAGATCGCCGGGACCAAAGGCACCCTGCGCTGGCGCCAGGAAGACCCCGAATGCCTCACCATTCATCTTCCCAACCAGCCCGACCGCGTTTATTGGCGCGGCGCGGTCACCCCGGGCGATGGCTTCCTGCCCAAGGACATGCCCGCCGACCTCATGGCTGAGCCCACCATCCCCGCCGGTCATCCCGAAGCCTTCCACGACGCTTTCGCCCGGCTGCATCGCTGCTTCGAAGTCGATGTGCGCAAATGGAAAGCCGGCAAGAAATTCAACACCGATGGCTCCAAATACGCCACCGTGGACGACGGCTGGATGGGCATCGCCTTCATCGAAACCTGCGTTAAGAGCAGCAAGAAGAAAGGCGCCTGGACCACCATGCCCAAAAAGATCTAGCCCACGCCGGCTTTCAGAAACAAGGGCAGCCCTCCGGGGCTGCCCTTCACCCGATGTCTGCTCAGTTTGCCAGACTTGGCTGCCCAAAGGCGCATCACATTCCGAACCTGCTCCAACAATTTCGGAGAGTGGTTTTGACTCTCCATGGTGCCTCGTTTAAGCCTTGCCTATGAATATCTGGGGTTTTCCCCTGAGATTAGCCGCTCCAATCTCCGGGCAAAACTGCGCGCCAAGCAAGCTAATATCGTGGTATCGGGCAAAACGACCTGATAATCAATGGTTATGCGTATGAAGCCATCCGAGCTTGAATATCCCGATGCTTCGTTCCCGGTTGAGCGACTGGTCGTAGCGCGCGGGCGGCTGTCTGGCTCAGCCCACAAGAACCCAGACAATCCGCTCCACATGGATTGGAGCTTCGGGGTCGGCTTCCAACCGTTGGAGGTCGGTGGCGAGTCCTACGATACGGGCTTGAGTATTGAGATTGAGAGCACTGCTATCCGACGGGTCGAGCAGTTTGCAGGCATGACTCGGCACGATAAGGAGGAGGATTTCAACATTGGGTCATTTTACTTGTTCGACCACAGAGAATCTCGGGATACGCAGTTCCGCGTTCACGCCGTTCTCGGCACAAGGCTAGACATCGAGGCACAGGTTTTCGTGGACGTGGGAGGCTCCTATATTGACCCCCAGCCTCCGCTTCGCCGCTTGCATATCCGCACGGAGGTTTTGTTCGAGGGCATTCTTCTTTCATCTTACGGCGTACAGTGCGAACCCGATAAGGGGGAGCTGATGCGAGTAGCCGAGCAGTTGTTCGACGTTTCCGCCTTCGCGCCGCCGCGACAGTTACCAGACCCATACGGCAAGGGGACGTTGAATCTGTATTTCGACCCGTTACCATGCATGACCGAGACTCAGTGACATGAACGCACGGACGCCGAACCAAAATCGTTGCACACAATGCCGGATGGCGCCTTCAGTTCCGCTTCGCGGACGGCGTCCTTTGGTCGGGTATGTGTGAGCTCCGGCGTTAACTGAAAGGACACGCGAACCGCCCATGAAGCTCATTGGATCATCTGCTGAAGGTTCATCGGCCATACTAATGTTGTCCAGCATCGCCCTGGCGCTATTCACGGTGTTTGTCTACCATGAGTTCGTGCTGAATGTTGAGACATGCGTTTTCTTAGCGCTGATTCTTTTCTCGATCATACGCTTGGCTTGGCCCCGCCGGAAAAGCTCCACATGACTTCAGTTAACCCTGAAGGGTGAATTGCTGCGGAGCGCAGCGGAGCCAGCAAATACGCCCGTAGTTGAACAAGCCCGATTAACCCGCGATGGAGAGTCGCGGGCAGTATGGCGCTTGTGTTTGAGCTGCGCATGCTGTGAATACGGGTCTGCGCACGCGTTTGCTATACTCATGTCGCTCCTACGGAGCTGGTCGTGGCGGGGCAGATCGTCCAACATTCAGTGGAGCGGACGGCGAGTTCGTCCAGGTGTCAGGCCTTGCTGGGGCTATAATCTTGCTGCCCCTTCGGGACGCCGGAAAGGCGAACCCTCCGGCTGCAGGCGAGGCCGGGCCATTAACAATGGATCGCCGCAGAAACTTCCCGGTGGAAAATTCGGTTTCGTTCTCCGCTTCCTGCCCCCTTTCGTCCGCTTGTCGGGATGTCGCTCGTTGGGATTGCCAACCGGGTGCATCCGCGATAAAGTACAGGCAGTAAATCAATGACCGGGACATCCGAAATTGAAAAAGATCGGTTAACTATGAATACAAGCATCTCACGACGTGAATTCCTCAAACGCAGTTCGGTTGCCAGTGGCAGCGCCGTGCTGGCCGCCAGCACAGTTGGCTCACTCATGGCGGAGATCAAAGGCGATGCCTCAACCCCGGCGGCGCTCGGCGGCGCCAAAGCCCACGCAAAATCCTGGCCCTCCTGGCCAGCCTGGGATCCGGCCAACGACGCTGAGGTCACCAAGGTGCTGCACGGCACAACCTGGTCGCGCAGCAAGCTGGTCAAGGAATTCGAGGAAAAATGGGCCGAGAAGATGGGTGCGAAATACTGCCTCGCGGTCGTCAACGGCACCAATGCGCTGAGCGCCTCGTTCATGGTGATGGACTTGAACCCAGGTGACGAAGTCATTTGCGCTCCCTACACTTTCAGCGCCAGCCTGATGGGCGTGCTCTACAAAGGAGCCATGCCCGTGTTTGCGGATATCGACCCGCTGACCTACCAGATGGACCCCGCCAAGCTGGAAGCCAAAATCACTCCGCGCACCAAAGCCATCCTGCCGGTGCATATTTGCGGCTATGCGTCCGACATGGAGCGGATCATGGAGATCGCCAAAAAACATAAGCTGCAGGTGGTCGAGGATGTCTGCCAGGCGCACATGACGGCTATCAAAGGCAAGAACCTGGGCACGTTCGGCACCACCGGCTGCTTTAGCTTCCAAACCTCCAAGGTCATGCCCATCGGCGAAGGCGGAGCCATCATCACTGACGACGCGGCGCTCTACGACAAGCTCTATTCGTACCACAATTACGGCTACAAAACCAATATCCTGCCGGGCTCCTACGACAACATTGCCGCCTACATCCTCGGTAATAAGATTCGCATGGCTGAATACCAGGCCGCCATCGGCCTCTGCCAGCTCCGCAACCTCGACGAGCAGACGCGCATCCGCAATGAAAACGCGGCGTACCTCACGCCCAAACTGGCGGCCATCCCGGGCATCACTCCGGTGAAGCCCTATCCCAATGTCACCCGGCTCTCCTACTACATGTATCCGTTCATCTACGATGAAGCGGAGTTTAGCGGCTTATCGCGGGCCGCCTTTGTCAAGGCGCTGGCGGCGGAAGGCGTGCCGGCCAGCCCGGGTTATCCTAAATGCCCGATCTACACCCAGGAGTTCATCCATGAGACGCTCAAGTCCGAAGTGTACAAGAAATTCTATACGAGCCAGGAACTCGATTGGGAAGCCTACAAGGCCAGAAATGAATGCCCGGGCCTGATGAAGACGTTCGACACCTCCGTCTGGCTCAGCACCACCGGCATGTTGCTGGGGTCCAAGTCCGACATGGACGACGTGGCGCAGGCGGTCGAGAAAATTAAAAAGAACTCCGCCAAGCTCAAGACCGCTTAGAAAGGCCCGGCATGCCTGCGCGCGACCTGGAGGCGGGGTGCCACCGCCCGTAGTTGCACCGTGCAGGGCGTGGGAATGGATCAAGAAACAACCAGCATTACCGAGGACCTGTTACCGACCCGATACAGCTTGCTGAGCCGGCTGCAAGACCCGGGGGACCAGGAGAGTTGGCAGGTGTTTCTTTGATACCTATCGACGCCTGATCTACTCGGTGGCCCTCAAGTCGGGTCTGACAGACACCGAAGCGCAGGAGGTGGTCCAGGAAACCATCCTCTGCGTCGCCAAGAATATCGAAAAGTTCAAGCGCGACCGCCGCCTGGGCTCGTTCAAAGGATGGTTGCGAAACCTGACGCGGTGGCGCATCGCCGACCAACTCAAGAAACGAACCGGCCTCATGCGGGGTGATGCCGACGGCGCGGCCCGGCAATACCAACCGCTGGAGCACACCCCGGACCTGGCGGACGATGCCGTCGGCGTGGACTGGGAGCAGGAGTGGCAGTCGCATTTGCTCCAGGCGGCGATGCTGCGGGTCAGGCGCCGCGCCAAGGAAGAGCACTATCAGCTCTTCGATCTCTGCGTGGTCCATGAATGGCCCATCAAGCGAGTCTGCCAGACGCTGGGGGTGAGCGCGGCTCAAGTCTATTTGGCCAAACATCGTATTACCCGGCTGCTCCGCAAGGAAGTGAGGGCGCTGGAGAAGGAGTGGAACCAGAAAGCAGAGTGAAGCCACCGACCGAGATATCTCATGACTGAGCTTATTGACCAAACGCCCGGAGGCGGAGCCGCCGTAGGTGAGTCCTCCCGGCTGGCGATTCCGGAGCATGAGCTGCTTCGGCGCATCGGCGAAGGCAGCAGCGGCCAGGTGTGGCTGGCCCGAAACGTCCTGGGAACGTATCGGGCAGTCAAGATTGTGCGGAATCGGGCTCTGCGCCACGGCCAGTCTTTGGCCCACGAATTCAGCGGCGTGCTGAAGTTCGAGCCCGTGTCGCGGCTGCATGACGGTTTGGTGGACAGCCTGCAAGTGGGCGTGGCCGACGCCGACGGATATTTTTATTGCGTGATGGAGTTGGCCGACGATGTGAAGTCCGGACAAATGATTGTGCCGGAACACTACGTGCCCCGCACCCTGTCCTATGACCTGTCCCAGCGGCGGCGGCTGCCCATCGGCGAATGCGTGCGAAACGGCGCGGCCATCGCCTCGGCGCTGGGCTTTCTGCACCGGCACGGTTTGATTCATCGTGGCACATCAAGCCGTCCAATATCATCTTTGTGAACGGCTTTCCCAAGCTGGCGGACATCGGTCTTGTGGCGGCGATTTCCCAGCCCCAGTCCCATATCGGCACTGAGGGGTTTAACCCACCCGAAGGCGCCGGCACGGCGCAAGGCGACATCTATTCGCTGGGCAAAGTCCTCTACCAGATGAGCACCGGCAGCGATCGCAACGATTATCCTGCCTTGCCCTCGGATTTGGGGGAGAACGCCGAGGACCTCGATTTGATGCGGTTCAACAAGATTGTCCTCCACGCCTGCCGCACCAATCCGGTCCGGCGCTTCCGCTCGGCGGAGGAATTGCTGACGGCACTGCTTTCCTTTCAATTCGCCACCGGCGAACTGCGCCGGGGAGAAGCTCGGCAGTTGTGGGCCCGGGTGGCCGGCCTGCTGGTTGGCCTCGGGTTTGTGAGCCTCTGCGTTTGGCGGCTGGTCCATCTCCTGGCCCAGGGGCAATGAAGCTCGCGCAAACTTTTCGATACAAGCCTGAAGCGGAGGATCTGCTGCAGCCAGTAAAACACAGGGCCGTTTCCCTGGTGCTGCCCATGCACCACCTTCCTTGCGACAGTTTCGGCGTGGCCATCGGCGCAGGCGCGGTTGACCGATTGGCTGTTCATTCCGAAGACCTGGCAGCCAGCGGGTTGAACAAAGCACCCGACCTTTTGTTGTGCATTAGCACATAATCAAGGCCCCCTTCACTTCACAGCGAGCGCACGCGATAGAAGCGCTGCGGGAAGTTGGTGGCCTGCGAGTCGGTGAATTGATACCGGCCAGGCGAGACTTCGGTGGCGCAGCCCAGCACCGTCCAACTGTCCAACGGCAGGGTCTGGTCCGTCGCCGCCAGGACGGTGAAGCCCAGTGCGGGCAGGTTGGTGAAGGTGAACTGACAGGCGCCGCCCGAGAGCCTGACGACATTGGTGACGCGGATTGACGGCATCGCCGCCGCGCCCAGGCGCAACAGACTCGAGGTGCTGGGGGTGCCGTTGACGAACATCGTCGCCATGGCCCAGCCGGCCGGCAAATTGGTCACGGGCGCGGAGGTGAACGAGTTGGTCTGCCAATTGATGCACAGGAGGAACAGGGTCTGCTCGTTGTCGAGGCGACGCAGTTGGACCACCGGGTAATCCGCCGATGAATCCTGGGAGCCATTGCCGCCCGAGCCTCCGGACACGCCCCGGAACCGGGAGCCGGTGAGTACCAGGCATCCGCTGTTGGTGAGCGGCGAGGTGAACGTGGCAATCTGCGGCTGCCCGGGCGCATCGAAGCCCAGCCCGACATCATAGAGTTCCGCGCTGGACGGACGGCCGCTCTCATAGCCCCCCGCAACCAGGACCTTGCCGCTGGGCAGCAACGTCGCCGTGTGGTAACAGCGCGGGGTCTTCAGCGAGCCGGTCGTGGTCCACGTCCCGCTGGCTGGATCGTACAGCTCCGCGCTGTTCAGCCAGCCGCCCGAGCCACTCCCCCCTACGACCAGCACCTTGCCATTGGCCAGCAGCGTCGCCGTGTGGTAACGGCGCGCGGCGTTGAGCGAACCGGTCATGGCCCACGTCCCGCTGGCGGGATCGTACAGCTCCGCGTCGGCGGTATAGTAGCCGCCGGTATCGCCCCCCACGACCAGCACCTTGCCATTGGGCAACAACGTCGCCGTGTGAGAACCATACCCTCGCGCGGCCAGCAGCGAGCCGGTCGTGGCCCATGTCCCGGTGGCTGGATCATACAGCTCCGCGCTGTTCCAATAGTCGCTGTTTCTGCCGCTGTAGCCCCCGACCACCAAAACCTGGCCGTTGGGCAGCACCGTTGCCGTGTGTTTCAGGCGTCCGGTATTCAGCGAGCCGGTCGTGGACCAAACCCCAGCTTTCGCTGGTTGACTGAGGGATAAACCGACCACCAGGGCGGCCAAGGCCAGTGTCAGGGGAAGTAGGGCGTGGTTGGGGTGTTTCATAGGCGTTTCTATATCCATTCCTACCTACTACTCGCGGGCAGCCGGCGAAATCTTTCAAACATTCTTCTTAAGTTTTGACAGCCGGGGGCTTGCACGCATTTGAACCGGAACAGACCCGGCCCATGGGAGAGATCATCGGCCCGCGTGGCTCATTTCGGCCATTGGTCTTTTAAGCTTGCTGACGCTTGACACCCGCGTAAAATCGCTTACATAAAATCAAATAGAATCGAAAAGCGCAGGATGTTTTCTGGCAGTTTTTCATTCCAACGAAAGAACTTGAATGCAACGAAAAGTCAGTTTGGCCCGGAGGCTCAGCCTTCTCGGGGTGGGAACAGCGCTCCTATTGGCCAGCCCGTACCAAAGTGAATCAAGACCGTACGCCACAGGTCTGGCGAACACTGGAAGCACCATAACGTTCCGCCTGAACGAAGCAGCGGATAATGTCAAGATCATTTCCAGCAGTGGCGCCGTGACAAATGACCTCGGGGTGCGTCCGAAGGGTTTAAACACCGCCAATCTGCCGATCTCGGGAGTTTACAAAGTCCAGGTCACGAAGGCCTCCGGCCCGGGGTGGATGCAGGGAGTGGTGAACCAGATCAGCGATGACACGAACCAGTTTGTCAAGTTCACAAACGAGAGGGGGTTGGCAATCAACCGAAACACCAACAGCCCGTATTTTGGGCGAATTTATGTCAGCATCTCGCTTTCAGGAACTGTTACGTCCAACCAGTTTAATCTCGGGGGGCGCACCGTAGCAGATGGTATCTATGTGCTGAATACGGACCAAACCGACGCGCTCGGGCAGGGCGATGCTCCGCTGACAGGAGGGCTCAAATTTGATTTCTTCGGAGCCAACTCTGAGAGCCCCGGATATTTGTGCATTGGCGGCGACGACCGGCTGTACATTTCCGACTGGTCGGACATTAATGGCGGGTTATGGGTAACCGATGCCAATGTCGCAACCAATAGCGTGGCTACGAATGTGCTGTTTGGCATTGGCGGCCCCAGCGCGGTTACCAACAATCACGGCAGCGTCTCTGGGGTGTATGTTGAAGGTTCCCAGGCCGGCGGCAACCTGGCGGTTTATACCGCAGATGAAGACGTCGCTCCCAAGAATGCCGTCCTGCGGTATGACATCGGTTCAGGCGCACTGCCTTACAGCGATGCCGCCGTGCAAGCAATTACGTTTGGCCTTGGATCCCAACGGTCGAAGATTACCCGCGGGCCGGACGGCAAATGGTATTGCACGAACCGCCGGGCTGATAACGCCTCGACCAGCGGGCTGTTCGTTGTCGATCCGACGGGCACGCCGCTTTGGAGTTCCCTCAGCCAATGGCGCACGTTCAGCGGGAATCCGACTTCCTATGACTTTATCTTTTCCGACACACGCGGAATGGATGTCACCAGCGACGGCAAGTATCTCATGACCTTTAAGGCGGCCACGAACCTGCAAGCCGCGCCCTACAACCTTGGACCGAACACGGCCGTCATTCTGCCGTTACAAGACGGGTTGCCCAACCTCGGTGGGATGGTCCTCCTGCGCACGACCCCGGCCACTGGCATTGGTTGGGATGCGGCCTTTGACGCGGCGGGGAATCTCTACACCCTTAGCACGGGGCAGGGGCTGCGGATTTATGCTCCGGGCGGGTTCAGCACCGTAACCAGTGGATCAGACGGCACGTTCGAAACGTACGTTCCAGCGGTGAATATCTCGGTAGCTGCGACTGACGCTAACGCGTCAGAGGATGTGCCTGATGTCGGCGAGTACACCATCAGCCGGTCAACAACGGACATTTCACAAGCCCAGACGGTGAAGTTCCAAATGGGCGGCAGCGCAGTGCAAGGCAGCGACTACGTGCTGACAACCAATGGCGTGACATTAACGACGAACGTGGTGGTGATCCCGGCAGGAGCCACCGATATTCTGGTCAGCCTTGTCCCGGTGGATGATGCAGTGACGGAATTTACCGAAACCGCCGTCCTTTCGATCGCCGTGAGCGCCGACTACACCGTGGCCAGCGCTGGAGCTACGGTGAGCATTCTGGATAACGAGTTGCCGAGTTTTAATATTGCCGTTGTCCAGGGCCAGGTTTTTGAAGGAAACACCAACGATTCCGCGGTGGTTCGCCTCATACGCCTGGGTAGCATCGTCAATAACGGCCTCGAAGTGAGTGTTAATCTCACGTATGCCGGGAGTGCCGTCAGCGGAGCGGATTATGTGGCCGTAAACACGGTTGCGGTTCCCTCCGGAGAACTCACCCAGGACTTCCGGATCTACCCGATTGATGACAAAATCCTGGAGCCGAACGAGACCTTCTCAGTGACAGTCGCGAGTGGGACAGGTTATACTGTCGGAACCACTAACATTTCCGGAGCAATAACCATCATCGAGGATGAAACACTCCCGGCGCCGGTGCTGTTCTCGGATGATCTGAATGGTGATAGTTCCACGAACTGGACCATACGCTTCGGGTCTGGAAACAGCATTGATGACTACCGCATCAATGAAATGCCTTTCAGTTTTCCGTCCACGTATTGGGACTACGCCTGGGACATGCTCCCTATGGCGCCCAACGGCACGGACTCCATAGGCCTGAAGGTGTCAGTTAATAAGGATGACGCGAGCGCCGCGGGAGCCGCCGGCATCAACTTGTACCGCAATGGGCAGACGTTCAGCGGGAACTATGCACTGCGTTTCGACATGTATCTGATCGTAAATGCCAGCGCGGGGACGACTGAAAACGCCATCTTCGGCATTAACCATAGCGGTGACAAGACCAACTGGTTCCGCGCCAGCGGCAATGGTTTCACCAACTCATCGTACGATGGAGTGTGGTGCCTGGTCGGGGCCGATGGCGCTGCCCTGGGGCAATTCAACGGCGGCACCGGCAGTGGCGATTATGAATTCCTGGGCGGCGGCAACGCGGTTCAGGTGGGAAGCATCTGGGGACCACCCACGCTTGCCAGTCGCAACGCGAGCGCCTTCACAAGTGTGTTTAAGAATCCTCCGTGGGGCAGCGCAGCCGCAACCGGACCTGGCGTCCCGTCAAATATGCAGAATTCCACCACCCCGAGCTGGGCGCAAGTTGAACTGGCCCAGATCGGAAATGTCGTAAGCCTCAAAATCAACAATACGTACATCCTCACCTGCACCAACGCCACCGGAAATACCAGTGGCAAAATCATGCTGGGATACGACGACGCATTCGATTCCAACACTGGAACCGGAGGTTCGGTCATTTATGACAATATACGGGTCGTGGATCTGGGCCGGCCTCGCATCACAGGCGTCAGCCGCACAGGCACTACCATGACCATTGACTTTACATGGTCCATGAACGACCCCGTGAATCTGTTCAAGGTTGTTAAAGCCAGTGATGTGGCGGGCGCCTATTCACCGGCCACGGCGACCATTGTGTCCACCGGGCTCGGCACCTATCGCGCGACCATCTCAGGGGAAAGTGCCAGTGGCGCTTTCTATCGGATTGGCCGGTAACCGCGAAAAATCCGCTTGTTTCTCAAAGGCGCCTGGTAACAGGCGCCTTTTTACTGATAGGAAATCGCATTTTGGCGGGCGCTTGTACAGGGCGCACCGGCGTTGAGGAATGCCGGCATACCCGCAAACCCGAAGGTTTGCTGGACATTAAGCGGAGCACCGCCCCCGGAATGGGGTCATGATGACTTCATCAAGACGGCGATGGGCCCAAGTTGAAAAAGAATGTGGCGCCCGCCCCCGGAGCCGATTCCGCCCAGATTCGCCCCCCGTGCCTTTGAATGATGCGTTGCGCGGTGGACAGGCCTACGCCCGTGCCTTCGAAATCTGAGGCGCTGTGGAGGCGCGCAAACACGGTAAAGAGCTTGCCGGCGTTGGCCATGTCGAAACCAACGCCGTTGTCCTTGATCGAATAGGTGGTCCCGCCATCAGGTTGTGCGACGGCGGAGATCTCGATGACCGAGCAGTCGCGGGTCCGGCTGTATTTGAGGGCGTTTTCGAGCAGGTTGACGAGGACCTGTCGCAACAGGATGGGGTCTGCCTGGCACGGAGGAAGATCGCCGATCGTCACCTCGATGCGCCGCTCGCCCAGTCCCGGCCGGATTTCGGCAAGAATCTCATGCCACATCTGGCTGATATCGACGGGCCGAGGCGAAAGCGCTCGCTTGCTCAGGCGGGAAAACTCCAGCAAAGCGACGATCATGCGCTCCATTTTTTCCACGCTATCCCGTATTCTGTTGAGGTAGTTCTGGGCCTCATCCGGAAGCTGCATCCCGATCAATAGTTGAGAAAATTGAATGACGTGACGCAGGGGCCCTTTCAGGTCATGCGACACGGAAGACTCGAACGCCTCGAGTTCTCGATTAGCATCGAGCACCTGACGCGTTCGTTCCTCAACCCGGCGCTCGAGTCCGTCCGCGTGCTCGCGGGCCTGAGCATACAAGCGCGCCGTTTCTTCCTGATTGGCCGCCCGTCGCGCGTCGGTCATGTCGGTCACCACCATGCCGACGGCCGCATGGTGGTCACCATTCCTGGCCAATGGACGAAGGGATATTTGTGCCGGCATTTGCGAGCCGTCGGCGGCGTTCAGCAAGACCTGAATCTTAAAACCGGGTTCGCGGATCTGTTTCAGGAGCGGGCGGAAGGTGGCCAGGTCTTCGGCCGGGAGAAACCGCCGGAAGGAACTGCCCGTCACCTGCTCCATCGGGCATTTGACCATCTGTGCGAAACGCTCGTTGGCGTAGAGAATCGTCTTGTCCGCCATCAACGTGAGCGCTCCTTCGTTCATGGATTCGACGAGCACACGGTAGGCATGCCCCGCGCCCTCCAGCGTGAACACTTGCGGGCCTTCTTTTCCCGTGACGACCACCGCATCCACTCCGCCGCTGTGGATGGCAAGGAGTGCTGCCTCGGCGTCGGCCAACCGGGCGCGGAGTTCTTCCATTTCACCGTTGGCAGCGGTGGTTTGCATGGTGGACGCGGGAGAGAGACCTTTGCGGCGGGCGGTTTTCATCGTCCGGTTTGACGCTTCGTGTCCAAATCCAATCCGACGAACAACCCGGCGGTATTGGCCAGGTTGCCGATGAGCCGGCGCACCGGGCGGGGAAATTCCCGGACGAGCGTGGGGGTCGCAATGATCTGGCCGTCGCGAGCCATAATAGGCTGCTGATAGACGTCGATCACTTCCAGGTCATAGTTGCCCTTGAATTCGGTTTCGCACAGTTGCCGGGCGCGCTGGACCGCTTGGCGTGACCTATCGGTCGCCCCCGCTACATAGAGTCGCAGGATGTACTTGCCCGTGCGCTGGGAGGCGAGGGCTTTTTCAAAAACCTTGGCCACGCGGCTGGTTTTGATTTTATTCGCTGGCATACGTCTCGGTTAGTTAGCGGGGCGCAAATCCAACCCGACGAGCACGCGTTCGGTGTCGGACAGGTCGCCAATGATTTTTCGCACGGGCTCCGGCAACTTGCGCACCAGGGTGGGAATGGCCAGTATCTGGTCGCCCTTGGAAAGCTGGGGCTGCGCCACCAAATCAATCACCTCAATGCTATAGATGCCCTTGAGGTGGGTTTCGCAAATCATCTTCAGATTAGCGAATGCGGCCAGCGATTTGGGCGTCTGCCCGGCAATGTAAAGGCGGAGCTCCCACAGTTTGTTGGACGGGGCACGGCCACTGGCGGCGCGGCGTTTCGCGGTTTCGGTTTTTATCATTTTTCGTTCACATGTTTGGGTTTGCTCCGGATGCCAACCGCCACCGCGGCATCCGCCTGGCGCAGGATGCCGGATGCGGTTCGCTCGGTGGTCAGCATGAGCGTCCTGGTGCCGACTTGCTCGGCGATGCGCCGGAGTTCCAATGCCTCGGTCTCATATTCTTCGCGCAGTCCGCTGATCTTCCGTTCAAGGGCCGCGCGTTTACGTTCCACTTCGCGCTTGAGCTGCGCTGCCTCCTGCTGGCCGGAGAGCAGGGCGGCTTTTTCCAGCGCTTCTTGCGCCACCCGCGCCGAGCCGGTCAGCACCCCGCTGACCCCGATGTAGGCGTCCACGACGTCGATGCCCCGATTCGAAATTCGGAACTCGCGGATCTGGTTGGAGTGCGCCATGCCGCGCGCCTTGAGGACGTAGAGCACGCGATTGCGTTCGCCGTTGCCTTCGAAATCCTGGAGCAACACCCACGCGTCCATGAGCGAGGACATCGCGGACTCGCTTTGCTCCAGAGCCGCCCCGCCCTGCGTCAGGCTGGTGAAAAGCGAGGTGACTTGTCCGGCTTTGAGGTAATCGATCAGCCTGGTGACCATCCCCCTGCATTCGGAATCGGTGCCGGCCGCCATCAGGCTGGTGATGGGATCAATGACGACGACATGGGGTTGAAAGGCGGTGATCTCCTTGAACATCGTGGCCAGGTGCATTTCCAAGCCGTAGAGCGAGGGCCGCGCCGAGTGGAACCGCAGCAGGTCGCGCTTGACCAGCGGCTCGAGTTGCAACCCGATGGAATGCATGTTACGAAGGATCTGGTTGGGCGATTCCTCGAACGAGAAGAAAAGCACGCGTTCCCCGCGCCGGGCGGCGGCATGGGCAAAGTTTGCGGCGATGATCGTCTTGCCGGTGCCCGAGGTCCCGGTGAGCAGAATGCTGCTGCCGCGGAAGAATCCCTTCCCCCCCAGCATGGCATCGAGCCGCGGCACACCGGTGGCGATTCGCTCCGTGGACACCTCGTGATTCAGGGATAGCGACGTGATCGGCAGCACGCTGAGGCCTTCGTCGCCAATCAGGAATGGAAACTCGTTGGTGCCATGCAACGCGCCGCGATATTTCACCACCCGCACATGCCGCGTGGCAATCTGATCATTGACCCGATGGTCGAGCAGGATGACGCAGTCTGACACGTATTCCTCCAGCCCGTGACGCGTCAATTGTCCGAGCCCGCGCTCGGCGGTGATCACGGCGGTCACGCCCTTGTCCTTGAGCCAGCGGAAGAGCCGGCGTAATTCGGCGCGCAGGATGCCTTCGTTGGGCAGGCCGGCAAACAGCGCCTCAAGCGTGTCCAGCACCACACGTTTGGCGCCGATGGAATCAATCGCATAGTTCAACCGGACGAACAATCCCTCCAGGTCATATTCCCCGGTCTCATGGATTTCACTGCGCTCGATGTGGACGTGTTCGAGCAGGACTTTTTTGCGACGCACCAGGCTCGTCAGATCAAAGCCGAGCGACGCGACATTGGCCTTCAGCTCCGCGTCCGTTTCCTCGAAGGACATGAACACGCCTGACTCGCCGAACTCCACAGCGCCGCGCACGAGGAATTCCGAGGCGAAAAGCGTCTTGCCGCAACCCGCCCCGCCGCACACCAGCGTGGGGCGCCCGCGCGGCAAACCGCCGCCGGTGATTTCATCAAGACCTCGGATGCCTGTCGGACACTTGGGCAGGTGAGTTGTTGGGGCAGGTGGCTGGCGGCCGCTATTTCGCATTCAACGGACAGCTTCTCATTTGAAAAGAGCATAACAAAGAACCATCGGCCTTGAGGGCCCTGGGGTGTTACCCTACAACGTTTGTGCTGTGAGAAACGGTTTTACGGGATCGCTTGTTCCGAGCGCGATTATCCCGCTCCGGTTAGGGGCGGATCTTCTTTTACATTGAACTTTGAGCGCCATCCCGGTATCAAAGGCTGATGCCCGCAAACAACGTAGAGCCGTCGGCCCCGGAAACGGCGCAAACCGCCCGTGAGCGGTTTGGCAAGGGGCCGATGCCAGCCTGGGCGACAGCCTGCGCTTATCAGGAGGGTTTCAAGGCCAAGGCGGGCGCCCCGGTCACCCACCTGCTCTTGAGCCGGCAAATCCATGCGGAGGAGCACCAGTCGTGCGTCCAAAGCGCGATCCGGCTCGAGACCATGGAGGCCGTGCAGCATGAATCGCAATGGCGCCTTCAGTTCGAGCCGCGCACGCAAACGATTTGCCTGCACTGGGTTCGGATTCGCCGCGGGACCCAGGTGTTTGACCACACCCAACCTGAACGGTGCCGGGTGCTGCAGCGGGAGGAGGCGCTGGAGGGCTTTGTGGTGGACGGTTGCTACACCTTGCTGCTGCTGCTGGAGGATGTGCGGCCCGGGGACATCCTGGAAAGCGCCTACACCGTCACGACGCAACCCCGGCTGCTTGCCGGGAATTGCTGGTCCTTTTTTGGGCTGCCGCCGCACGTGCCGGTGGCCAACTTCCATCATTCGCTCCGTTTTAACAGCCCCCGCGCGATGCGGTGGAAGACTTCCTCCGAGGACCTGAAGCTCGAGGTGCGAACGGAGGACGCGCAGACTATATGGGCATGGTCCGGAGCGGATTACACCGGCTCGCCAGCGGAGGCCAATACGCCGGATTGGCACATTGATCATCCCTGGGTCCAAATCTCGGACTGCCCGGATTGGAACAGTGTGGCCAAGGGCTTTGCGGAGGTCTGGCGGGAACAGCCGGACAATCCGGAGCTGGCGGCCATCGTTGAAAAAATCCAGGCCGAGGAAACCGAACTGATGCCGCGCATCGAACGCGCCATCCGCCTGATCCAGGACGAGTTCCGGTATTTGAGTGTGGATCTTGAAATGGGCGGGCACGTTCCCGCGCCCCCTGCGACGGTGGCGCGCCGCCGCTACGGAGACTGCAAAGACCTTTCTTTTCTGCTGGTTCACCTGTTGCGAAGGCTGGGGGTGCCCGCCCGCCCCATCCTGGTAAACACCCGGCTGCAGAAGTCCATCATGGACAAGCTGCCCATGCCCGGCCTGTTCGATCACGTGGTGGTCGAGTTCCAAATGCCAGAAGGCCCGCGCTGGGTGGACCCCACGCTTCGCAGCCAGGGAGGCGGTTCCCTCAACCGTGTCATTCCGGATTACGGCGCAGGTTTGCCTGTCGATGCCCAGGCCTCTGAGCTCGTCAATGCGCCCACGGCCGCCCGGGAGAAAAGCGCTTTTGAGCTGAAGGAATCCTTGCTGATGGACACCCGGGGAGGGCCCTCGCTGCTGGCCATCGTGGTGCGCGCCACCGGCAGTTACGCCGAGAATCTGCGGCAACAATTCGAATGCTGCGCGCTGGAGGAAATCGCCCGGGAGCGTCTGGAGGCGTGCCGACAGCGATTCGGCAATGTGGACCGGCAAGGCCAATTGCAGTACCGGGATGATCGTTCGACCAATGAATTCTGGCTGGCGGAAATGTTCGATATCCCCACCTCGCTGCTGCCCGTGGGCCAGATGCCGGAGTCCATCCGCTTCTCGCTTCCCTCCAATATCATTCTCAGCTCCTTTCAGCTGCCGGAAAACACCCCACGGCGCACCCCCTTGGCCCTGCCCTATCCCTGCAACCTCACCCACACCGTCGAACTCTATTCGCCTGGTATCACGCTGCTGAGCACGCAACGGCAGCAACTCGGCAACGCGCATCTCCGGTTTATGCGCTCCCACAAAACCATGGCCGGGTTCTGGTCCATCACGCTCCAGGTTTCAACGCTGGAGAACGCGGTGCCCGTGGATAAAATCCTGGAACACCGGAAAATGCTGCAGGAGATCGGGCGGGAATCGGCTTGGGAAGTGGTGATTGCCACCGGTTACGCCAGGCTGCGCCAGCGGGCGGATTTCGGCGTGCTGCCGCCGCCGCCGCGCAAACCGGGACACGCGTTCACTCCCACCGCCCCCACCGTCCCGCTGAAACCAAAAAGTTCCACCGGCACCTTGCCGGCCAAGCCTGGGTTCGCGACGCATGCACAGCAACGTCCGCGAAAGACCGGCGCGCGACACCCCTCCATCTCCTACAAAGACGAGGTCAGACAGTTCCGGCGCCGCCAAAAAATGACCCGGGTTACCTGGGTCGTGACGCTGCTGCTCATTGTGGCGGGCCTGGTGGTGGTTTTCATCTTTGCCGCGAAGCATTGAGACTTTTTGGACCAGAGCGCAGTCTGCCGAAAGTTGCCGGCCAGCATGCGTCAGCGGTGGTCAAAGGCATGAAGTGCGCCGGCCGGCTGCTGGGACCTGTGCGTCTGACCGCTGAGCCCCTGGAGCCGTTCAACCCTCCGCAGCGCGCTGAGGTGGGAGCCATCCTGCGTGGTACGGGGGTGCTCCGGTGCCCGATTAAGTAATCACTTTTCCTTTGCCCGCCCGCCGGCTTCCGCTATCCTTTTCCGGCCATGTTGCGCCTTAAAGACCAGCCCTTGAGTGAACGGCCACGCGAACGCCTGCGTGCCGAAGGCCCTGACGCCCTGAGCAACGCCGAGCTCATTGCCATCCTGCTGCGGACCGGTTTGAAGGGCGCCAATGTGGTCGAGGTCGCCCGGCAATTGGTGGGCAAATTCGGGTCGCTCCAGGCCCTCGCCCGGGCGAGTCTGGACGATCTGTGCGAGATCAAAGGTGTGGGTCCAGACAAAGCCGTGACGCTGGCGGCCGCCTTCACCCTGGCGCGCAAAATGGCCGGGGAGTTGCACCTGGAGGCACCGCTCATGGATACTCCGGCGGCCGTGGCGGACCTGATGCGCGAGCCGACGCGGCT
>JBBQYD010000040.1:0-18972 GCA_038209025.1 Verrucomicrobiota bacterium
TCGCTGGCTGCGGGGGCGGTGCTGGGTTCCCCGCTGGCGCGGAAGCACGTGCTGATTATAACCGACGGCGAGAACACCGCGGGCCCCACACCCGCCGCCGTGCTGCCCGGACTGACGAGCAAGGCCGGGCAGGCGGGGAAAACGCTATCGGTTCATTTTGTGGCATTTAATGTGGACGCCCGCGTATTTGATGGAGTGAAACGCCAGGGCGCAACCGTGGTCGGCGCGGCCAATGAGAAGCAACTCAATTCCCAGTTGGATTTTATTCTCCAGCATAAGATTCTGCTCGAAGACGAAGAACGCAAATAACCCAAACAAAAAGGCAGCCCATGTTCAGAGCGATTAAGCGAGTATTCATCTGGCTCGGCCTCATGGCCGAGAAAGCCACCGAGACCGACTCCATCAACCAAGCGGTGGTGGAGCGAGGAATCAGGGATTCAAAAGCCAAGGCCGAGAAAGCCCATTACGCCAACGGCCAGTTGGCGGGGCAAATCGCCCTGCTAAAGGACCAGATAAAGCGGCAGGAACGGGAGCGGCAGGAATTGCAGAGCTTGTTGCAGGCGGCGGCGGCAGCCAATGACGAGGGGAACGGCTCCCATTATGCCGAGGAACTGGCCACGCTGGAGGCCGATCTCAGGGACAACCAGGCCCAGGCTGACAGCTTGGAGCAGCTTTATAAGCAGAATACCGAAATCATCGCCGAGAGCCTTCGTGAGATCCAACGGTTCCAGCGTGAGTTTGAAGCCGTGAAAGCCAAAGTGGCCATCGGCCGTTCGCTGGAAGGGCTGGCGGGCATGATGAAAAGCTCCATCACCGAACTGCAGGGAATGATGGGCGGTGAGATGGGGCAATCCATGCAGCAGTTGCGCCAGTCTGCCGCCGCCGGCGAAGGGCAAATGCGCGCAACGCTCGACCTGGCCAAGGAAATGGGGTCGGGCATCAGCCGGCAACAGGAGGCTCGGAAAGCTCGCGGCGCCGCTTTGTTTCAGGAATACAAAAAGAAGATGGGCATGGTGCAACCGGAAGTCGGCGGCGCCAGCACTCCTGCGGCCGCCGCGCCTGAGCGCCAGAAGATCGCCGAGAAGTAATCAATCCGAGGCCTTTAAAATCAAAATACTGTTATGACCGCACGTGGAAAAATTGTTTTGACCCTGCTCATCCTGGGCGTGGCCGGCTTTGGCGTGTTCCGCTGGTGGGACAAGATTGCGCCCCAATCCAAGCCGCAGACACAGTCCGTTAACGTCGAAGAAATCAGGAAGGCGGTGCAGGCGGCGAAAGCCGCGCCGAATGATATTCCGCTGTTGATCGGCACCAATGCGGCGACGCTGGTGGAGCGCTCGGGAATTCCCGCCGTCAGCGGGGTCAGCGATTACGTCAAAAAACAGAAGGACGGCAAGCCCGTGGTGGAGTTCCCGATCAACATTTGGCCCGGGTGGGCCCCGATCATCGTGGCCAATGCGGGACTGGAACCGAATGACCAAAGCATCTTTGCCAAAAAGTATGGGTTCTACGTGAACCTCAGCATCGTGGATGATCCCGTGAAAGCCCGCGATTTATTCGCCAGCGGCCAAAGCCATGTGCTTTGGGGTACGCTCGACATGATCGCGCTCTTTGCCCCTGAATTGGTCAAGGACAGTCGAACGGTACCTGTCGTGGCGCAGCAGATCGACTGGTCAGCCGGTGGTGATGGCATTGTGGCGAGGGGCGAAATTCGCAACATCAACGACTTTCGGATGCAGGCAGGGAAGCGGAAAAAGGTGGTGCTGGCCCAGAACTCTCCCAGCCACTACTTCATCATGTCCTTGCTGATTGATGCCGGCATTGATCCTGGGGACCTCGATTTCCGGTGGTCGGCGGACGCGGCTTCGGCAGCCAAGATTTTTGTGCAGGACACCTCCTTTGACGCATTTGTCGGGTGGGCTCCGGACATCTATGTGGTTACCGAAAAGCTGAAAGGCACCCGCCTGGTGGTCACTACGAGCACGGCGAATCATCTCATCGCCGACGTTTGGGCCGTGCGCAACGACTTCTATCGCGACCATCCGGAAGTGGTTTCCGGGTTGGTTAAGGGGATTTTTGAGGGCATGGACCTGGTCCGCAAAGATCCCAAGAATGCGGCCCGCGCGCTGGCCATGGCTTTCAAGCTGCCGGAGGAAGATTGCCTGAAAATGATTGGCGCGGATGGGGGTGTGGCGGAAGGCGACGCGCACCTCACCAACTACCGCGAGAACGCGAAGTTCTTCCTTGATCCATTCAACCCGTCAAACTTCGACGTGGTCTGGAACAGCGCCTCCACCATCTATAAATCGCTGGGAACCATCAGTGCCACGGTGCCGGCGGCGAAGGTCAAAGCCGGGTCGATTCTTGGCGCGATGTCTGAGGCTTACAAGGATGTGCGCGATCTCTCGCAGCCCACTTTCAGACCGGATGCCATGCTCAGGCTCAGTGCCGAAGCGAGCGCCGGGCAGGTGTTGACCAAGGCGGTGATCATCGCCTTCGAACCGAATAAAACGACGCTCAGCGCGGAGTATGACAAGAGCCTCCCCACGACGCTGGAGGAAATCGGCAAACTTGCGGGAAAATTCGGCAACGCCTACATCATTATCGAAGGCAACACGGACGCCAGCCGCAAGGGAATCGTGCCGACCGACCTCGTGCGTCAACTTTCCTATGATCGGGCCGACTCGGTTCGACGCGCGATCATGGAAAAGTACCAATTCGACCCCAACAAATTCAAGGTCGTTGGCAACGGTTGGGACAACCCGCTGGCGGGCTGCACCGATCCGAGCAACGCTGAACACAACAAGAAGAACCGGCGCGTTGAGATCAAAGTGTTCCCCTTGGAATCGGGCTCGTGATTGCCAGCACGCGGCGGTTTTGCGGATAATGCCCGGGGGCGATCTTTATCGCACCGGGCGGGCCAAACGCGGTCGAACTCCTCCTTGATATGTTGGGATTCCTGATCTTTGCGTCAACATTTGTGGTGCTGTTGACGCTGGTGGTGCGCCTGGGCAACTTGCGCGTGCGCAGCGACCAACCCCAGACCCGCAGCCTCGGACTGACGTTGATTTTCGTCGGGGTGGTCGTGAGCGTATGGTGGGGGATCACGTACGGTGAACAAGGGCAACGGTTGGTGCAGCCGCTCATTTTGCCAAGTCCGGCCGAGGTGCTGGGGGCCTTCAAGCCTTTGCACCTGGAACAGGGCCTGGTGCGTAGCGCGCTGACGTCTTGGTTGCGGGTCACCGCCGGGTTCCTGCTCGCCGCCATCGTGGCCGTGCCCCTGGGCGTTTACATGGCTACCTTCCCACCGGTGGCGGCCTTTTTCCGGCCGCTATCCCTGGCGGGGGCCTACGTGCCAATTGTGGTTTTCATCCCGCTCAGCATGACCTGGTTCGGAACCGGCGAGACGCAGAAGGTGGGGTTCCTCTTTATCGGCTGTTTCGTGGCGTTGTTGCCCCTCGTGATCAAGGACGTGGCGGATGTGCCTGCCGCCTTCCTGGATGTGGCGGTCACCAAGGGCGCTTCGCAATGGCAATTGGTGCGGCATATCCTTTTTCCAGTGGCCCAGGACAACATTTGGGATCACCTGCGCGGTGTTTACGGCGTTGGCTGGGGCTGGATCATCATGGCCGAGGTGTTCGTGCGGCCCCAATACGGGTTGGGGGCTCTCATTGGCGTTTCCGAGCGGCGCAGCCATACGGAAGCCATCTTTGCCGTCATCATTGTCATTGTGCTGATCGCGATCGCTTGTGACCAACTCTGGCGCATAGGCGGGAACCTGCTATTCCCATACCGCAAGGAGAAGTAATCATGGCTGACCTCAATGATTCCGAAAAGGGCTTAGGGGCGGCGGCCGGCGGCGGGCAGGCTGCTGGGATTCCAGGCCCCGTCCGCGAGCCGGCGAAAGGGGCCGCCGCCGTTCCGCCGGAGGTGGTTACTTTCAAAAATGTGACCAAGAGTTTCGGACGGGGTGAAGCTGCCAAAGTTGCGATTCAGGATGTGTCGTTTGGGGTGGAGGACAAGCCGGACGTGGGTGAGTTGGTCACCATCGTGGGCCCTTCCGGCTGCGGCAAATCCACGGTTTTGCGCATCATTGCCGGGCTGAAGCCTCACTTTCCGCCCACCTCGGGCGAAGTGCGGGTTTTTGACAAACCAGTGCTCGACCCGGGTCCTGACCGGGGCTTGGTGGATCAGAAGTATTCGCTGCTCCCCCACCTGAACGTGATCGAAAACATCGCGTTTGGTTTGCGCCTGGGGGGCATCGGGCGGACGGAGCGCCTGGACCGGGCCCGGGAGTGGATCAAGAAAGTAGGCCTGGAGGGATCTGAAAGCAAATATCCCGGGGAGCTTTCCGGAGGCATGCAGCAACGCGTGTCCATCGCCGCCACTTTGATTTTGCAGCCACGCATTTTGCTGATGGACGAGCCTTTTGGCGCGCTTGATCCGGGCATCCGCCTGCGGATGCAGGAACTGCTTCTACGCCTGTGGAAGGAGCAGCAAGGCACCGTGTTCCTGGTGACCCACTCCGTGGAGGAAGCGGTGTATTTGGGAGATCGGGTTTTTGTCATGGCGGCCAAGCCGGGGCGGTTGGTGGAAGTCCTGAATGTGCCCCGTCCGGACGAGTCTCCCGAGGTGAGCCGGCGGAAGCCGTGGTTTATTGAATTTTGCCAGGCGCTGCTGCGGCGCCTGGAGGATTCATCCAGCGCGCCGTCCGGCGTTAAAGTGTGAGCGGGAGCCGCCTTCGGGAAGGCATGCCGTAATTTACTATATCCTTCCGCCCTTGAACCGAATAAATTAGTTTCACAGACCGCATGGAAGAGCCACAGCCCAGTTATCATCGGGAGTTCGCCCAGAGCCCGCACCACGCGGTGTTCGGGTTGCTCACGCTGGGCTTGGGCTTCATGAGCGCCCAACTCCTGACCCTGATCGCGGGCGTCACCTGCTACGCGCTGGGCTGGATTTATTTGCCAGACTTGGCGTTCTTTCGCAACTGGGTGGACCGCCGTCGGGAACGCGTCCGCCGTGACGCCGAACTGCAGAAGGTCGCCGAGTTTATCCAGAAACGCGATGCCTTGGTAAGCTCCCTGGCCCCCAGCCGGCGCGAACGGTATTTGCGCCTGACGGCAGTCTGCGGCGACATCGAAAGCGCGGGGGCGGACAATCCGCTTTCGGCCGGCACGACGCCGGATCCGCGGCTTAAGAAGCTGGATGAACTGATGTGGACCTACCTCCGGCTCCTGGGGATTGAGGAGTCGCTGGAACGGTTTCTCGAAACCGAGCGGACCGAAGACGTGCCCACCATGCTCAAGGATGCCGAAGCGGAATGCGGGCGCCTGGATGGTGAATTGGAAGCGGTGAAAGCCAAGGGAGACGCCGCGGTGGTGGAAACCCGCCAGCGGTATTTGGGTTCCCGCCTGGAACGACTGGAGGTGTTGCGCAAACGTATGGGGCGCATTCAGCAAGCTCAGGAGAATCTCGCTCTGGTGGTTGCCGAGCAGGAGCGGCTCGATCAACAGATCAAGCTCATTCGCGCGGACGCGGTGGCCACGAAGAATGCCGAGACCCTTACCGCGCGCATCGACGCGACGGTTGAGCACCTTGACCAGACCAATAAGTGGCTCTCGGAAATGGACGAGTTCAAGGATTTGGTGGGTGATCTGCCCGCCACCGACCTGCGCGTGGGCTATCAAAGCGGCGCGGTTGCGAGTCATCCGCCGGTGATCCCTTCAGAACCCGGCGCCCGGCGCGCGCCGCTAAGACAACGTCAATAAGAACTATTGCATGAGCACTGCCAAAACGCGGCCTCACCCAGCCGGGATGGGAGACAACTCCAGTCGCCTGCCTTTAACCGGCTGGGCGTTGGAACTCGCCCGGCGGTGGAACGGCGCCACCTACTCCCTCTTTGTTTTGCACGGGAATGTTTTTGATCTGTTTCCGGTGCAGGACGACGGCAAGCTCAGTTATGTCCCCTTGAAGACCTTTCTGGCCCGCCGCCTGTTTCCGAGTCGATCCTCGCTGCTGTTTTACGATATCAGCGCCGGGTTGACGTTCGGTTCCCCTGAGATGCAGCAACGGTTTTTCGAGTGGCTGGAGATTTATGATCAGGTGGAGAACACCAGCTTCCGGGTGACCGGTCCGCCTCGGGAGTTCCTTAAACTCGCACCGCTGTTGCGGCGGTTTTTCCTGCGCGTGGCAGAGGAGAAGGAGCGTTGGCAGGGGATCACCCTGATCGTGGATTTCCCGGAAAAACTGGTGCCAGCAACGGAAGAGAGCCAGGCCAGCACCGAGGAGCGCATGAACGTGGTCACGTTTCTCAAGTGGGCCGCCGCTCCTGAAATGGCCACTTTGGATATTGGCATCATCCTGGTGGCCGAATCCGCCGCCGAGTTGAACGCGCGCCTGCTGCAGAACCCTCACGTGACCCAGGTGCGCATCGATTTGCCGGTGTTGGAGGAGCGACAGCGGTTCCTTGAATCGGGATGGCTGGAGCAAATCGCCGGTGGCACACTGCCGGGCGACTGGAGCGAATTCACCCCTGCTGAACTGGCCGCACGCACCGCCGGGTTGAACCTCCTGCGCATCCGCCACTTTCTGGCGGAGGCCATCCGCAACCGCGCTCGCGTCACGCAGGAAATGGTCAGCGCCAGCAAGAAGCGGCTGATCGAGGAGTTTTGCCAGGGGTTGGTCCGGTTCAAAGATCCCAAACCGGGCGTTACCTTGGACCGCGTCGCCACCCATGCCGCCGCCAAGAAAAAACTGCGCGAACTTGCCTGGCTCATCCGCAATGGCAAAAACGATGTCCTCGAACGGGGCATCCTCGTGCCCGGGCGCGTCGGGGTGGGCAAGTCTTACCTGATCGATTGCTTCGCCAGCGAATGCGGATTGCCAGTGATGGAGATCGGCGAATTCCGCTCCAAGTGGGTGGGGGACACCGAGCGCCAGCAAATGCTGGTGCTGATGACGATCCGCGCTCTGGGGCCGGTCATTGTAGTGGTGGACGAAGCCGATGCCGTTTTTGGGAGCCGTGATTCAGATGGCGGGGACAGCGGCATTTCCAGCCGTGTCTTCGCCGCCTTTGCCGCGCACATCGGCGATGCCTCCCTCCGGGGCCGGGAGGTCTGGGTGGCCATGACGTCACGTCCCGACCTGCTGGCCATCGATATGAGACGGCAGGGACGCTTTGGCTTGTGCGTGCCTCTCTTCCCCGCGCAGGGCCCGGACGAAGTCATGGACCTGTTCCAAACCATAGCGCAGGTGCGCAAGATCGCGCTCGGCCCCGGGATGATCGAGTTTATCCGCGAGAAACTGGGGCCATTGCCGCTCACCGGCAGCGATGTGGAATCCATCTTGATGCGAGCCAAAGAGACCGCCGTGCTGGCCACCCGGGATGAGGACGTGCAACGCGCGGATCTGGAGGAAGCGGTCAGTTCCTTCATCGACCCGCTTGATCCCAATGCCCTGGCCTTGCAGGAACTGGCCGCGGTGCTGGCCTGCTCGGATCGCCGCTTCCTTCCCGCGAAATACCGGGACGCCGAGCGTGCGGTTCTGCTCGGCACCTTTGCGACGTTGAAGCGGGGCCGGACATAGGGGGCGGTCCACCGGTTTGGCATCGCTGGAAGACAGCTTGCGCCGCCCGCAAGACCTGGCGGCTGGAGGGGTCCTCTCGGTTCCTTCATCGCAGTAAAGAACAAAGACCCTCCCTGGTTTTAAAGCTTGGACCTGGCGCCGGACGCATTAGTCTGCTGGACCATGAATATGCATTGGCCTGGTGCTGTTTCGCAACGTCTGGCAATCTGCCGGAATTTCCGCGGTGCGTCTGAGATGGCGGTCATTTCGCTATGCGGGAGGGTCGCTGTGATGCTCTCGGTCCTGGTGCTTGGGGCCGCGGCCACAGATGTGTGGGCGGTCGGCATGAAAGGCGAGTGGGTAGTGAGTTCGCCGGGGTCGAACGTCACTTTTACGGTGGGTTGGGCCGATCCGGCCGCCGCAGCCCAGGGTTCAAAACTGCTTTATCGCGTGGAAATCGGGTCTGCCCAGGCCCGGCGGGTGGTCATCCTGGACTCGCCCCTGGGACTGCGACTATCCGGCATGGACCTCGCCAGCAAACTGCTGCTGGAAAACGACCGTGGAATAAAGCCCATACACGACAGTTATACGATGCTCTACGGCAAGCGCTCGCAATGTGATGGCCGGGCAAACCAACTATCTCTCCTGTTCCGGAATCCACAGGGCGATCGACTGGAACTGGAGGCGCGGGCCTATGCGGATGGCGTGGCTTTTCGCTACCGGGTTTATGGCCGTTCGGGGCTGGCTTCCTCCAACTACGTTCTTGAAGCCGAGTCAACGGGTTTCCAGCTCGATGCCGCCGCAAAACTCTGGTGTGCGCCAAGTGACAAAGCAACCATGTACGCACCCGCCTACGAGACCTTCTACGAGGATGGCATGGCGGTCGGGACTCCTTCGCCGCTGGGATTGGGCTGGTCATTCCCCATGTTGTTTCACAATGCGGAGCGATCGGCCTGGGGCCTGATCACGGAGGCCAATTTGGGAACCAACTTCTGCGGCATGCGCCTTTCCAGCACCGCCGTCGGCAACACCTATGCCATTTCTTTGCCGAGCCCGGGTGAGGGCAATGGCAGCGGTCGAGTCAACCCTGCCGCGCCATTGCCCTGGGAGATGCCCTGGCGCGTCATCATTGCCGGGCCGACGCTCGCCACCATTGTCGAGTCCACGCTGGTGACGGATGTCAGCGCCCCGGCGGTAGTCAGTGACACGTCGTGGATTCACCCGGGCCGGGTGGCCTGGAGTTGGTGGTCGGATAATCCGAGCCCGAAGAGGGCGGCGGCCCAGCGCAAATTCATCGATCTGGCAGCGGAGATGGGCTGGGAATACGTGCTGGTGGATGCCAACTGGACGATTATGGAGCAGGGCAACATCCACGAGGTGTTGGAGTATGCCAAATCGAAGAACGTGGGGGTGTTGCTCTGGTATAACTCCGGCGGACCTCACAACCTGGTCGCGGAAAAGCCTCGCGATTGCTTCACCTACCCAGCGGTGCGCGGATTCGAGTTGGACCTCCTGAAGCAGTGGGGCGTGAAAGGGGTGAAGGTGGATTTTTTTCAAAGCGACAAGCAGGAGGTGATCGGGCTTTACCTCGGCATCCTGGAGGATGCGGCGGCCAGGCACATCATGGTGAACTTTCACGGTTGCACCTTGCCCAGAGGTTGGGAACGGACCTACCCGCACTTGATGTCCATGGAAGCCGTCCGGGGTGCTGAGTGCTATATTTTCGACCCGAGCTATCCGGAAAAAGCGCCGGTTCAGAACACGATTCTGCCGTTCACCCGCAACGCCGTGGGGCCGATGGACTACACGCCCGTGACCTTCTCGAACAACCAACATCCGCACCGCACGACCGCCGCGCATGAACTGGCGCTCTCCGTCCTGTTCACCTCCGGTTGGCTGCATTTGGCGGACAAGGTGGAGGCGTACCGGGAGTTGCCGACGTTGCCGAAAGAGTTCCTTAAGGGGGTGCCGGTGACCTGGGATGAAACCAGGTTCGTCGATGGATACCCCGGCAAAGTTGCGGTCATCGCGCGGCGGAAAGGAAAGGACTGGTACGTGGCGGGGGTGAATGGACAAAAGCAAGCCAGCGAAGTGCGGATCAATCCGGCGTCCTGGGCGGGGTCGGCAAATCAATGCGTCCTTATCGGCGACGGTTCAGATGCCTCAGGCTTTGCCACCGAAGCGCGAGCGCTCAAAGCCGGCGAAATTCTCACCGCCAGGATGCTTCCGCTGGGAGGGTTCGCCTGGATTCTGAGGCAGTAGCCGCTCAGTTCAGCCCTGTCCGCCGCCTGTTCAAACCGGCCAAGGAGTGGAATTCGAACCAGACCCCGGCCCGGCCGTGGTGCGTCTTGCTGCCAGGCCAGGACTATCGCGGCGCGTGACAGGCTGCCGGGGAACTGATACCTTGGGACGGTTGGTTGCTCTATTACATTAACGACATTGAATCTTTTGCTTATGCGATCTGATACCATCAAACAAGGTCCGGAGCGGGCGCCACATCGCTCGCTGCTGCGAGCCACCGGGTCCATCCTGAATGAAGATGATTGGGGCAAGCCGTTTATTGCGATTTGCAATTCCTATACCGACTGCATCCCGGGCCACGCGCATCTGAATGAAATCGGTCTGCTGGTTAAGCGCCTCGTCCGCGAGGCCGGTGGGGTGCCGTTTATTTTCAACACCATCGGCGTGGATGACGGCATCGCCATGGGTCACGGCGGCATGAAATACTCGCTGCCTTCGCGGGAGTTGATCGCGGATTGCGTGGAAACGATGGTGCGGGCGCACTGCTTTGATGGGATGGTCTGCATCCCGAATTGCGACAAGATCGTGCCTGGGATGCTCATGGCTGCCATGCGTGTCAACCTTCCCACGGTGTTCGTCAGCGGTGGCCCGATGGCTGCGGGCGTGGCCCAGCAAACCACCGACGACGCCCTGCCGGCCCACTTGCGTCCAGCCACGCAAAATTCGGATCTGATCTCGGTTTTCCAAGGCGTAGCCGAGCTGCAGTCGGGCAAGATCAGCGCCGAGGAGCTGAAAAAACTGGAGCAGAGCGCGTGTCCCACGTGCGGATCCTGTTCGGGCATGTTCACGGCGAATTCCATGAACTGCCTGTGCGAAGCCTTGGGCGTGGCGCTGCCGGGCAATGGCACGATCCTGGCCGTTTCCAAGGAGCGCGAAGCACTTTACGAACGCGCCGCCCGCACCATCGTCAAGCTGGTGGAAAAGGATATCAAACCGCGCGACATCGCCACCATTGAGGCGTTTGACAACGCCATGATGCTCGACGTCGCCATGGGTGGTTCGACCAACACCATCCTGCACACGCTGGCCATCGCTCGTGAAGCGGGCATCGCGTATGACATCAAGCGCATCGACGATATTTCGCGCCGGGTGCCGTGTTTGTGCAAGGTTTCCCCTTCCTCCAGTTACCACGTTCAGGATGTCCATCGCGCCGGTGGCATCCACACAATTCTTGGCGAGTTGAAGCGCATGGGAGTTTTAAATACCTCCTGCGTGACGGTCACCGGCAAGACGATCGGCGAGAATATCGACGAATGGGATGTACGCTCAGCGGCTTGCACCGCGTGGGCAAAAGCCACCCGGATATCCGGGTGCTCGGCGATCGTGCTGGATCCGGCTGACAAAATGGGGCATGCGGCGCGGACTGCCAGTGGAAACCTGGTGCCCAAACCACTCTTGTTCTTCCCGGCCGACCCCCGGGCGATCACGCTCTGGCGGTTCGCCGCCGCCTTCAACGCCGGCGACGCCAACTCCGTCGCCCTGCTTTTTGCTTCAGATGGCGAGCTTCAAGTGGACGAAACACTCACTTGGAAAGGGCAGGGGGAGATTGAAGCCGGCTTGCAGCAGAAGTTCGCGGAGTTCAAGGGATTGGTTCGCGCTGAGTTGGGCCAACTGAAGGGTTCGCCAGTGGTGATGGTCTGGCAGTATGCCAAAACCGGCGAGAAGAAGCTGCTTTGCCTGGTGCGCACCGGGCGGTTGCGCAATTGGCAGTTCGGGAAAGCCTATCATGACTACCGCCCCGGCCCTTTGAGCGAGGCCCAGGCCAGCGGTCTCATGCCCTACGATCCGGTGTTCATGTTCAACGCCCAGGACTGCATCCGCACCAAAGACACCGCCTACACCGCGGATGGCGGACTTGCCATTCTATACGGTCAACTGGCGCCGGAGGGCGCAGTGGTGAAGACCGCCGGGATCAGCGACGCCTTCAAAGCCAATTGTGGACCGAGCTTTGTGTTCGAGGGACCCTGCGTCATTTTCGAAAGTCAGGACGACGCCTGTGCGGGCATCCTGGCCGGACAGGTGGCCGCGGGCAATGTGGTGATCATTCGTAATGAAGGTCCCCGTGGCGGACCCGGCATGCAGGAAATGCTCTCGCCCACCAGCTACATCGTGGGCATGGGCTTGGGAGACAAAGTGGCCCTGGTCACCGATGGCCGCTTCAGCGGAGGCACAGCGGGCGCCTGCATCGGCCACGTCTCGCCCGAAGCCGCCGAGGGGGGGCCCATTGGGGCGCTCCAAAACGGCGATCGGCTGCGGATTGATTTCCCGAACCGCCGGATTGATATCCTGGTGTCCGAATCTGACCTGGCTCGGCGGCGGGAGAGTTGGCAGCCAGTCAAACGCGAACTGACCGGCTGGCTCGCCCGGTACCAGAAGCTGGTCAGCAATGCCAGCCAGGGCGGGATCCTGACCTAAGCCTTTTTGATCGGAATCTCCATCAAGGCCAGCCCTCAGCAGGGCTGGCCTTTGCGCGACTGTCGTCCCAGTGCCGCACGGAGCGCGTTGGCGCCCCCACGAATCGCGACCCAACCCCTTGCCGGGGCTCGGGTCCCGCTTTGACAGCCCAGCTCAGTGATGAAACGGTGAGCCTCCGGGACCAGAAGCGGGGCGGTCCGCCCCACTTTCCAGCCCGGTTGCGTTTCGACCGGAAACTCCTATTCCTTTCTGACCCCAACATCCGTGCGAAATGGAGTGGCTGGCAAGCCTGCGCGGTTAAAGAGGTTGATATCCGGGGTGTTGGACCAGCCGTAGCGCACCGCCTTCGGGATTTGCACCGCCTCGCTCGATACCACCACCTTGTCACCGTCGATCTCGGCGGTGGCGCTGGTGAATTGGCCGCTCTCGCCCGCGATGGAGAAGCCTTTCAGCGCGCCGCCTTTGGCCACCAGGCCGCCGCCCAGGTGTTTGAAGCTAATGACTGCCTGCTCCGCCCGGACAGTCATTGAATCATAAACCGGGCCGGAGTACTCGATTTTCTCCCCGTAGGCCACGGCGCGGGCCGCCAGCGCCAGCCGGGCGCCCACGGGTTCCTTCTTTCGCGGATGAATGTCCTGGGCTTCGCCCACATCGGTGGTTACCACCAGGGCGGTCTGCGGCACCTGTTGCCACGCCAGCAACTGAGCTTCCCGGATTTCCGGGCTCATCCCGTTATGCGGTGCGATTTGCACAAAGAGAAACGGGAAATCACCCTGTCCCCAGTTCTTACGCCAGCTACCGATCATGGCGGGAAAAAGCTTTTGGTATTCGGCTGCGCGACCTGAATTTGCCTCGCCCTGATACCAGATGACTCCGGCGATGGCGAACGGACACAGGGGTGCGATCATGCCATTGTAAAGCCCCGCTGGGCGCCCGAGAGAACTGGCTGGAGCGCTCGCCGCTCGGGGAGCCGCAGGCGGTTGTTGGCCTTCGGCCCGGGCCTTTTCGACCGCTTGCTGACGTTGTTTGGAGGCCTTCTCACGAGCCGCCTTGGCCTTGGCTGGATCATAGTTTTTCACCGCCAACTCGTGTTTGGCCAGGATTTTGGCTAGCTCAGGGTCCGCTGCCAGGGTCTCCCTCGGGGTCCAGGCCTCTGCCGGAGTTCCGCCCACCGCAGACCATATCAACCCCACCGGCACTTTGAGTTGCTTCCGCAAGTCGCGCCCGAAGAAGTAGGCCACGGCGGAAAAGTTGGAGGCGCTGTTGGGAGTGGTTTCCTGCCACGTGGCATTCACCTCGGTCACCGGGGCATCAGCAGGTCCGCGCGGGACCTCGAATAATTTCAATTGCGGGTCGTTAGCCTGGGCGATGGCCTCCTGGGCGTTCTCGGCGCGAGCGAGCGTGAAACCCATGTTGGACTGCCCGCTGCACACCCACACTTCGCCGACCAGGATGCCGTCAATGGTGAGTTGGTTTTGGCCGGCGATGGTCATGGTGAATGGTCCGCCGGCTTTGAGCGGCTGCAACCGCAGGCTCCAGTGGCCGTTGGTGGCCGTGGTGCTCACGGTTTGACCTTGGATGGATACCGTGACTTTCTCGCCGGTGGCGGCGCTGCCCCACACCGGCAAGGGCTTGCCTTGCTGAAGCACGGCGCCCGGGGAAAACAGGCCATTGGGTTGAACGTCTGCGACCGTCCACGTGCAGGAAGCTGCTAGGACGGACACCATGTAGAGTTTGGTGAGCTGGGTTTTCACGCGTTAAGATTGATAGTTATGGTTTTGAAGTTTTGCGGACGAGGAACGGTTCGGTAAAGCGGTTGCCGGCCAATTCGGCGGTTTCGGGAGCCCCGGTTCTTTTGAAACCCACCAACCAGGCGGAGTCATCCAGTTCAATCCGCGCGCCAATGGCGCTGGGCGATTCGGACCGGGTGCAGGCCAGCCGGGGTTGAGTACTGCCGCGGAACGGCGCTATCACCGTTAGCATCTCCACGCCGGCTTTCTTTTCCATGGTGGCGGTTTCCAGATGCCAGTGGTTCGGAAAGTTGCCTTTGACCGGTGCCGGTTTAAATCCGTCCCATTGGCGGAACTTGACGGAGCCGGGTGCGAGGTAATCAATGAGCACGCCGGCACGAGGTTGTTGGACAGTCGCCCGCCGCCCGCCGTCCTCCATTTTGAACGGCACCAAGGCGTGGAGCATGAATTGGAATTCGGCGGGCTGTGGCGCCGCCAAATCGTCAAAAATCACGATAATTCCGGGCTTGATGAACAAAACCTTCCGCAAGGCCCGGGTGAGTTTGCCATCATAAGCTTCCAGGGCATCGCCGGCCAGATAGTCGTATTCGGGCGTGAGTTTAGAGTCAAAGATGCGTCCACGCGACTTGGCCTGATGTGGGATCTGACCCTCGCCGTTCACGAGGACGCCGTTCTGGGCCACCGTTTGATGGACCCACTTATAGTGAAAGTCTGTCCCATAGTAGTCCCGGTAAACACAGGCGGTCAAAAGCGCGTCACCATAGGCGTTGAGCTGAAAGGTATTTTGCGGGTTATGGCCGTGGCTGACCGATCCCCGGGGGGAGGATTTGAAAAGGAAATGCACGTCGTTCAAGCTGTCCAGAAGGGTGGTATGCAGGCTGGCGACGCCAATGCCTGCGAATATCTTCGACTGCGGCAAATCCGTTGGCGGCTTGGCGGGGGGTGCGGGCGGCAGGTTGACCGCATGCAGAAAGCCCAGCACGCCAGTGGCCGGTTTCAGGCGCCATTGATCGCTCCACCACTGCCAGTAGGGGGCGTGAGCTGCCCCGTGGGCGGCACCCGCGCGCGTGAAATAATCCATGAACGTGCCCCAACTGGAGGATATTTCCCCGCGATAGGACAAATCACCGAAACCCATATTGGGCGTGTGGGGAGGCGCCAGGTAGAGTGGGAAATCACTCAGGCTGCTCAACACCGGTTTCTTGAAAGGATCGATTCCGAAGCCGGATTGGGCGCCCTGGAACCACCACACCACTTTGCCCATGTACCCCGCGAAATACGCCAACCCCTCATGCCAGCCGCCATCTTCGTCCGCCCACACCGGGTAACAGGTATAATACTTGTTCAAGGCGTAATCGAGCCACGTCTCCGCCTCGGGGATTTCACCGAGAAAAACAATCCCGCTTTCGCCAATTTTGTGCCAGGTGCGATTGCCATGGCTGTTGAAAGGCCGGTTGATGTGGCCGGTGCCGCCGGCCACTTCGCCGCTGATCCACGCGTCTTGAATGCGCCGGGCAATCGCTTTTTGCACGATGGCCCGATCCGCCGGGCTAAACATGTCGTAGGCCCAATCGTAGGCCCGGGATATCAGGTGCAGCAACGGTTTGCCGGCCTCGCAATTGAGTTTGAAATTGGTGGGTCCGTCCGGGTCCCAGGCCGCGAGCGCCATGACCCGTTTGCGCGCGGCTTCACCAAAACGGCGTTCCCCGGTGAGGAGGTAAACGAAAGCCAGTGTCGAAGCCTGGTCGCAGGCCAGCACCGCCCGCTCGCGGTTCGGCCACCAGTCTTTAAGAGCTTGCAGGTTCTTTTTGTCGGTCGCCGAACCGCGGGTGGTGGGTTCCGCGGGCGGCTCGGACAGGCTCAGTTTCTGCGCCTGGTCATACAGCAACTTGAATTGGGCGGACTGGCTGCCTTTTGCCAACTGCCGCAATTTCGGCAGGTCTTCAGGTCTCATAAACAGCCGTGGATGCGCATTGGGCAGCAACTCACGACGCTGCGCGATCGAGGGCATCGGGAAATGGGCGGCATCTTTGGAAACCGTGAATTTGCGCGCCTGGCTCCACGTTGACGCGGCGCCATTGGTGGTAAGCAACTGGTAGTGCCACCAGTACTCGCCGGGGGGCAACGCTTCGTTGTGAGTGTAACAGTTCAACCAAAGGTTCGAAATGCTGGTTGGACTCTTGAAATCCGGGCGGGATGACCATTGCAGCTGGTAATGGCTGGCAGATTTCTCCTGTAGCCAGGCAAACGAGGGCGGGTTGAGGCTTGGGGTTGAGCCGTCAGCGGGCAGGTAACCAATCTCCTCCAGCGTGGGCTGCCGGTTGGAGATGGCCACCCCGGCGGGTTGCTTCCTGGCCGGGGATTGGCCCAGGGCGGAAGCAACCAGCAGGAGCGCCCCCAGGCTAAGCGCAGGCAGGCAGGTCGCGATGCGCGAGGGCCGGCGGACGGGAGTGGTCATGCGAAAAGACACCTGGCTCCGGCAGGCGCGGCGAATAAAAGTAAACAGCATAAGCAGAAACTCAGGATGATCATGGCGGCTCTTCAGGGCATGTCAACGCGCTCTTTTTACAGTTCGCATTTTTCTCTTCCAACCGTGCGGTGGACGAGGCATTCTGAGCCTCATTCCAGAAGCGCCGCCGGGCGAATCTCCAATACTTATGAAAACCGATGTAACGATGAAAACGAGCCGCTCCAACCGCCGGGATTTCCTTCGGCACGCTGGGGGTGCCGCGATGGCGGTCAGTTTCTTTCCGACCCTGATTTCAAGCGCCGCCCTGGGCCGCAAGGGCGGGGTTGCTCCGAACAGCCGGGTCGCCGTGGGCTGCATCGGCGTGGGGCCGCAGGGCAGGGGAGACATGAGCAATTTTCTGAACCAGAAAGATGTTCAGGTGGTCGCGGTGTGCGATGTTAAGAAGGACCAGCTTGAACTGGCGCGTTCGGCGGTCAACCAGCACTACGGAAACCAATCATGCTCCGTTTATGAGGACTTCCGCGAACTCATTGGGCGCGCGGATATCGATGCCTGCCTCATTGCCACCCCGGACCATTGGCATGTGCCGATCGCCCTGTCGGCCGTGCGCGCGGGCAGGGATATCTACCTGGAGAAACCCCTGAGCCTCAGCCTGGAGGAAAACTGGCAACTCCGCCGGGAAGCCCAGCGCCGCAAGGCGGTGTTTCAGTTTGGCACCCAGCAACGGTCCGGGCGCATGTTCCGACTGGCTTGCGAACTGGTCCGCAACGGGCACATCGGCACGCTCAAGCAGGTGTATGCCTGGGCACCCGGGAGCGCTCCGGGCGGCTCGACCGAGGTGGTGCCGCCGCCACCCGGCTTAAACTATGATTTCTGGCTGGGGCCGGCCCCCTACAAACCGCATACGCAGGATTTGTGTTCCAGTGACGGAGCCAAGAAGACCTGGTGGTACAAGAGCGATTACACTCTGGGCTTTATTTCCGGTTGGGGCATCCATCCCCTGGATATTGCCGCCTGGGGCGCCGGTGACAGGTTCAACGGTCCTTTTGAAATTTCCGGACGTGGCACTTTCCACCGCGAGGGAGCCTGCGACACCGCCACCGTGTGGGACGTGGATTTCGCCTTCCCGAGCGGCGCAAAAATGAAATTCGTGGGAGTGCCGAATGGTGGGAATCGTGGAATGGCAACCGACGACCGCTGGCCCCAGCGGGAGGAGTGGTCAAAAAAGTATCGGCGCATCAGTACGCACGGCACAGTCTTTGAAGGCACCGGCGGCTGGGTCCATGTGGATCGGGAAGGCATTCACCTGGAGCCGGAAAACTTGATCGATCTTAACCCCGACGATTTCAAGGTTCGCCTCACGCGCAGTTCGGAGCACGTCCGCAACTTCATTGATTGCGTCAAGAATCGGCAGAAGACCGTCTGTCCAGTGGATGAGGCGGTTTTTTCGGATTCGTTGTGTCATTTGGCGGAGGCGGCCATTCGGCTGAACCGCAAGCTGGTCTGGGACACGAAAAAAGAGCGGTTCCAGGACGATGCCGAAGCCGACCGGCGACTGCGTCAGCGCAAGCCCCGGCCGCAGTGGGCGGTTTGATCTGGAGCTTCCTCATCTCGGATAGTCCATCACTTGCGCCAGCGGGTGCCGGGCCACCGCCTTTTCAGGCAACGCCCCGAGGCTTTGCCCGGCACAAGTTACTTCGATCTTCACCACCGTGGACGTGAACCTTACCTGTCCGTGCGCCATGCCCTGCTCGGGATCGAATGAAAACCGCGGTTCCTGGCCAGCGACACTGACTTTCTGGATGCCCCATTCCGAAGTAGTGCTGGGACAGGTTGTAGGTTTGGCTGTAAAGCAACTCGGTGTCGGTAACCCCGGCAGCGCGGGAGAACTTCTTCGGGAAGAGCCGCCAATCCAATATAATCAAAGGCTCACTTTCTGAAGAATTCTTTGAAATCTATTCTCCACTGAACCCGCTGGCTGGCGGGAAAACGTACGTGGACCCGCAGTATCTGTTCCTCGACGATCTTGAGCGTGTAGCCGGGGAAATCGTGGAAGAAAAACTGGTCACGCTGCTGCCAGGGGTGCTTTTCCGGAAGATGGATGTAAACGTTGTGCGCGGTCCCGGGGGCACCCCGTGAAGTGCCGCGGAAGATGCCCGCCTCCACATCCCACCCGACCTCCTCCAACTCAACCCCGCCTTGCGAAATATGGCGGTCAGTCGAGATCACGTGCGGAGCGTCGCGCCTTTCGTGAATTGCCAGCAGAACAACCGACGAAGGTTCCAAACGCAGGGAGAACGTTTCGCGCAGTTCACCAAAAAGCCTTTGATTCCAGAAATCGTAGGCCACGTAGGTTTTTGACGGATCCAACCCCAACCGTTCCAACCGGATAATCTTTTCCTTTTCGGCTTGCGGGTCGCCGTTGAAAATGCCGAGCACCAGCCATTCGCCGAATGGCCGCTGAACCGT
>JBBQYD010000041.1:0-18653 GCA_038209025.1 Verrucomicrobiota bacterium
CGAAGTCCTGGCTATTGCGCTGACCAGGGTTTTGGCGGTCAAGCCAGACCAGGGGGCCAAAGTTGTGGTGGAGGGCCAGCCTGCCAGTAGCGAACGCCTAGTGCTTATGGCCCTTGCGGCGGGCGTTCCGATCTCGCGTCTGGAAGGCTGCCTTGGCGAAGGGATGCGGGTGATTCGCGTGATGCCGAACACGCCGGCCCTGGTGGCCGCCTCGGCGACGGCGCTGGCGCCGGGCCGCTTTGCAACGCGACAGGATGAGGAACTGGCGCTGAAGCTGTTTTCCTCGGTTGGTCTGGCGTACCTGGTGAGCGAGCCGTTGCTCGATGCGGTGACCGGGTTGAGCGGGAGCGGGCCGGCCTACGCCTACCTCATGATTGAGGCCCTGAGCGACGGCGGGGTGGCCGCCGGTCTGCCACGGGACATTGCCACGCGTTTGGCGGCGCAGACCCTGCTGGGTGCCGCCCGCATGGTGCTGGAGACGGGCCAGCATCCTGGCGCGCTCAAGGACATGGTCACCAGCCCCGGCGGCACGACCATCGAAGGCGTTCATGAACTGGAGCGGGGCGGCCTGCGCGGCACGCTGATGAATGCCGTGCGGGCGGCAGCGGAAAAGTCACGCCGGCTGGGCCAGGGCTAGAACCAGGTTATGCAATACACTCGCTTTGAGGATTTGCCCGTCTGGCAGCTCGCCGTGACGCTCTATGAGCAGGCGGCCGAGCTGATTGCGAAGCATCCCCGGCTGGGGGCCGGTTTCAAAAGCGAGTTTGAAAAGACCGCCCTGGCCATTTCAAATCAGATTGCGGAAACCTTTGCGCACGGCACGAAAGCGGAGGTGTTGCGGCAGATTGAGCACGCCCGGAGCGCGGCGGGAGCGTTGCGGTCCATGATTTGCATTTTGCAGCGCCAGAGCAGCCCGCGGGAAACGGAGCTGCGCCTGGCGGACCTGCGTGAAGGAGCCGAGAGTTGCTCACGCCAGTTGCAGGCCTGGTCTGAGATTGTGCGCAAATCCAATGTGGAGGAGGAGACGGGTCGCGCCGTCTCCTCGCCCGAGCGGTTCCAAAGGCTGCTGGACAACCTGCCGCCGAACCACCCCCTGCGCCAATCTGAACCCTGACCTCCTTGCGATATGCAATTGCCCCCGCCTTCCGAGCGCCAATCCAAGCTGATCTGGACGGCCCTGACCGGCCTGTCTCTCGCGCTGTTGCTGGCCCTCATTGGTGCCTTGATCTGGGGGTTCGGCCTCGTATTGCGCCTGCTCTCGCCGGTGCTCTGGCCGCTGGCAGTCGCGGGTGTGCTGGCGTACCTGCTCGATCCGCTGGTGGATTTTCTTGAGCGCAAACGCGTGCCCCGGCCCCGGGGGATCATCGCGGTTTTTGCGATCGCGCTGGCGCTGTTGGCCGCGTTGTTCGGCAGCGTGGTGCCGCAAATGGTGGGTGAAACCAGGGACCTTGCTAACCGCCTGCCCGAGTACTCGAACCGTCTGCAACAGCGAGCCGAGGACTGGATGGCGCATCCTCCCGAGTTGTTCCGAAAACTGATGAGGCGGTATTCAGACCCCGCCGGCCCGGCCACCCGAACGGGAACGACGAAGGCGGTGGCGGGCGGTACCAACCAGTCGGCGGGGACCACCGCACCCGGGAGCGGAGGCGAGTTGTTGCCGCAGGGCATCGACCGTGAAACCCTGCAGAACGCCACCAGTTGGGCGGCCACCGCCGCTCCCAAGGTGGGCTCATGGTTTCTTGGGCAGTTCGGGCGGGTGGCGTCGTGGCTCGCGGTGCTGGCCGGCTTGGCGCTGGTGCCGGTTTACCTGTTCTATTTTCTGCTCGAAAAGCATGGCATTTCCAGCCACTGGGCCAATTACCTCCCCGTCTCAGATTCCCGGTTCAAGAACGAAATGGTTTTTGTGATCAGCTCGATCAACGATTATATGATCGCCTTTTTCCGCGGCCAGGTGCTGGTGGCGATGTGCGACGCGGTGCTGTACACCATCGGGTTTCTGGCTATTGGCCTGCCGTATGCCGTTCTCCTGGGGGTCATTTCCATGTTCCTGACGATGATACCCTTCCTGGGCGCCATGATCACCTGCGGAGCGGCATTGATCATAGCGCTGGTGCAATACGGTGATTGGCTGCATCCCGTGCTGGTCCTGGGAGTGTTCGCGGTGGTGCAGACGCTGGAGGGCGTTGTGATATCTCCCAAGATCATGGAGGATAAGGTGGGGCTTCACCCGGTGACAATCATCGTCGCCGTGATGGTGGGCACCACCCTCCTGGGCGGCATCCTGGGTGGCATTCTGGCCATCCCGTTGACAGCCGTGCTGCGGGTCCTGATGTTCCGCTATGTCTGGAAACGGCCGGAACCGCCGGGCGGCGCCGCGTAGTCCGATCCTTTGGCTTCGAACACTGCAAGCGCGGTCCGCGAAAGTCCGAAAAAACAAACTTGTCATCGCCCGCCAACATGGTAGATTTTGCGGCCTTTTATGAAAGCAGCTATTCATCCGAAGTATGTGGAATCTGAAATCCGTTGCGCGTGTGGCAACGTGATCGCAACCCGTTCCACCAAGCCGGTTATTATTGTCGGTATTTGTAATTCGTGCCACCCGTTCTACACCGGGCAGCAGAAATTCGTGGACACCGCCGGCCGCGTGGATAAATTCCAGCAGCGGATGGCCAAGACCCAGGCCGCCCAGGCCGCCCAGGCCGCCAAACGGAAAAAGAAGTAGCCACGTTCGCTTTCATCCGCCCGCATGGTTTACGGACCGTCCGGGCGGATTCTTTTTTCCTGTTCGCTTTCCGCCCTTGACCCAGGAATGTAATGGATTTGCGTCCTCATATTGAGAAGTTCGCGCGCCGCTTCAGCGAAATCGAAGCGGCGTTGAGCGATCCCAAAGTCTTTGACAATCAGCAGCGCGCGCAGGAACTTTCCAAAGAATACGCGCGTCTCAAGGATCTGGTCACCCACGGCCAGACCTACCTGAAGACACTTTCAGACCTGGCGGAAAACCGGGCCCTGCTGGCCGGGGAACCCGAGGGATCCGATTTTCGGCAAATGGCGGTGGATGAAGTGGCGCGCCTGGAAGCGGAGGAAAAGCGGTTGGCGCTGGGAGTCCAACGCGGCATTCTGCCACCCGACCCGGCGGACTCGCGCAACACCATCGTGGAAATCCGGGCGGGCGCGGGCGGCCAGGAATCGGCGCTGTTCGCGGCGGACCTCTACCGGATGTACACGCGCTACGCGGAGCATCGCGGATGGAAGTATGAAGGGCTGGATTCAAGCCCCTCCGACCTGGGCGGGTACAAGGAAATCATCTTCCAAATCACCGGCACCGACGTGTATAAACGCCTGAAGTACGAAATGGGCGTGCATCGCGTGCAAAGGGTCCCGGCCACCGAAGCCCAGGGGCGCATTCACACCAGCACCAGCACCGTGGCGGTGCTGCCGGAAGCCGAGGAAGTGGATGTGGAAATCAAGACTGAAGACCTGGATATCACGGTCTGCCGCGCCTCCGGACCCGGCGGCCAGGGCGTCAACACCACCGATTCCGCCGTGCAGATCATCCATAAGCCCACCGGCCTGATCGTCCGCTGCGCCGACCAGCGATCCCAGCAGAAAAACAAGCTGCGCGCCCTTACAGTCCTGCGCTCGCGCCTGCTGGAGCGCAAGATTTCCGAGGAGAACGCCCGCTACGCCGCCCAGCGCAAAGCCCAGGTGGGTACCGGCGAACGCAACGAGCGTATTCGCACTTATAACTTTCCCCAAAACCGGGTCACCGATCATCGAATCGAACTCACGCTTTACAATCTGCCGGTCGTCATGGAGGGCCAGATCGATTCCATCATTGAGCCGCTCATGGCCAACGACCTGGAGGAAAAGCTCGCCGCGTTGAAACTGTAAACGTTGCGGCCTCCGGACTCGCGTCTTTCCCCTTTTTTCATGTCTCCAAAAACCAATTCCGCGGTTCGAGAAATTCACGGCTTGATCTTTGATTGCGATGGCACGCTGGCGGACACCATGCCTCTGCACTGGCGGGCTTGGAAGGCCATCAGCCAGCGCCACCACCTGCACTTTCCCCAGGAGCGTTTCTATTCGCTGGGGGGAGTGCCTTCGCGGGACATTTTGCGCATTCTAGCCACGGAGCAGGGCATGGCGTTGGACCACCTGGCGGTGGCGCATGAAAAAGAGGCTGAGTATCTCCCGCTCATTGCGCAGGTGGAGCCCATCAATTGCGTGGTGAGCATTGCGCGGCAGCATGCCGGGAAAATTCCCATGGCCGTGGCGTCCGGTGGAACCCAGGACATCGTTGGCCAGGTTCTGGAGCACCTCGGCATCCGGAGCCTCTTTCAGGCAATCGTCACCAGTGAAGATATCACCCGCCAAAAGCCGGCGCCCGATATCTTTCTTGAGGCCGCCCGCCGGCTCGGCGTGCCACCGGAACATTGTCGCGCGTACGAAGATACGGACCTGGGCATGCAGGCCATTCGCGCCGCGGGAATGGAAGCGGTGGATGTACGGAAAATGCTGGTTCACCGGCCGTCAGACTGAAAGCTTCGCCTCAGTCCCTGCCCGCCGGCCTGGGGCCGGCCACACATCAACTATCACGGCGGCTCTCAAACAGTTGCCGGGCGCGTTACGCCGGCTGCTGCTGGGTCAGGCAGTGCAGCGAACCGAAACCGAGCACCAGATCGACTGCGTGGATGCCGATTACCGGGCGGTCTTTGAACAGTTCTCCGAGAGTCCCCAGGGCGATGCGGTCGTTGGGGTCATTGAACGTAGGCACGATCACCGCCGCGTTGGAGATGTAAAAATTGGCATAGCTGGCCGGCAGACGGTAACCATCGAAAGTCAGCGGCGCGGGCATGGGCAGGGGCACCACTTCGGGTTTTGATCCATCTTCCAGCCGCCAATCCTGGATGCGTTCCCAATTCTCCGCCAGCGGTTTGTAGTTGCTGTCCTTGCGGTTGGTTTCCTTTATCAGCACCACCGTTCGGGGATTAACGAAACGGCAGATATCGTCAATGTGCCCGTGGGTGTCGTCGCCAACGGGACCGGCAACCAGCCACAGAATGTTGGTCACCCCGAGATATCCTTTTAGCGTTTCGTCAATCTCTTTGCGCCCCAGCCCGGGATTACGCACCTGCACTTTTTTGTCCAGGTAGCATTCTTCGGTGGTCAGCAAGGTTCCGCGGCCATTAACCTCAATGCCGCCACCCTCAATGACAAAGTCCCTGCCCTTGCACTCGGCGTTGAAGAGTTTCTTGCCCCGCAACTTCGCGGCGGTTTCCGGAACTTTCCGGTCCTTCTGCCAGTCATCGTACTTGGCCCAGGCGTTGAAGTGGAAATGAACAATGGCGGTGTCGGATTTTCGCCCCGCCTGGCGGCGGACAAATATCGGCCCGCTGTCGCGCGTCCATCCGCGATTGGTCGGATGAATGATAAACTCGACGCTCTTCAGGTTCGCTCCGGCGCGGACCAGGTAATGGCGCGCCAGGTTTGCCTGGGCCTGGTTGTTGACCAGGATGCGCACACGCTCGCCGACGCCAATCCGCCGCACCATTTCCCCGTAAACCCAGCGGATCGTATCGATCTTATCCGGCCAATCGGTTTCGTTATGAGGCCACCCGAGCCAGGTTGCCTCATGCTTTTCCCACTCGGCGGGCATGGTGTAGCCCAAGTCCGCGGGCAGTGATCCGGTCTTCGTTTGGTTTTCGCGCAACTGAGTTGATAGACTCTTCCTGGCCATAAATTCAGGGACCAGCTTAAGCGCGGGGAGTTGACCGGGCAACCACTCTTCGTGGACAAAATCCATGGAGCGCCGGCAGCCTGGGCGCCGGGAGGAGGCTTAGCCAACTCGGAAGGATATCTTGACGACTAAATCCGGCCCGAAGCTATGCCGCAATCGGTCGAGGATTTCCCGCCTGTGATACCGCACGATCTCGCTCAACCAGACGTTGCTGTCCACGGTGACAAAGAGGGTCCCTTTATGGAGGCCGGTAGGTTGTGCGTGGGCGATGATGTTGGGGGCCATGATCCCGTTCCACACTTTAACGACTTCGGCTTCGGATTGCCGGCGGTCCAGGCGCAGGGTCTTCAGCACCCCCGGCAAAACCAGGCTGGCCTTCTTGGCGGACGCTGTTCGGGCGGTTTCCTGCGCGGTCAGGTCCACGCCGCGCCATTGCGCAAGCACGCGATCCCGGGCGGTGCTTTTGCGCGAGCCCAACGGCGGCATAAACCGAGAAGGAAACGGCCTCATAGTATTGGCGGATGATGTCGGAAAAGGACGACTGCCGCAAAACAATTGCGCGGGTCGCCGGCGATCCGATCTACGCCGGTTGCCACAGTACGGCGTATCCTATGCCGTCCTTTCTCGGGGTCTCAAGCCGGCACGGGTTCGCTGGGAGCGGCGGCAGCCTCGGGCGGCGCGGGCGGCGCTCCGGTGCCCGATCTCATGGCCGTATGTTCGTCCAATATAAGCACTCCATGGGGATGGAGCTCGAAGTTGCCGGTGATATTGTTCCCGGTCAGAAAATCGTGCATCGGCTTGTAGAAGGTGATCCGCAACGGCGAGTTTTGATGGTTCAGCAGGAAGAACACCTGGCTGTCCTCGCGTTGCCGCATGCATACTTCAACATTATCGGGAACCTTCAACAGCGGATGCAGGTTGCAGAGTTGCCGCAGCCAGGTCACCAGGTCGCTGTAAAAATGCATGTGGCTTTGGGTGCCGATATAAACGGCTTTACCAAGGCCAAACTGGTTGATGGTGATGGCCGCCCGTCCGCCATAGAAGTCCTTGGCATAGGAAGCCAGTATCTGGCACGTGGTGGGCTCGATGATGTCGCACCACAACTGAGCCGGGTGCATGTGGCTGGTAGGGAAGGCGCCTTTGAAGGTGAGGTGGTTTTCCTCCCCCTTGGGAAGCATGTCAGACTCCACCACTTCCAGGCCGAATAAGTCGGTAAGGCCGTGCGGATAACCGGTATCCGGCGCCAGGTTATGCTCATCCACCAAGCCGGTATTAAAAGTGGCGACCAGGGTGCCGCCGTTTTGGACATAGAGTTTGAGGTTGTCCGCCTGTCCACCCGACAAAAGATGCAGCGAAGGAGCGATTACCAGCTTGTACTTTGAGAGGTCCTCAGAGGGCCGGGCGAAGTCCACCAGGATGTTTCGGTCATGGAGTGCGTTGTAGAAGAGCTGGATGTGCTCCCGCAGGTTGAAATGTTTATTGGGCTGGTTGGGTTGCTGCAATGCCCACTCGTTGTCGTGGCTGTAAAGAATGCAAACATCGGCAACCACCCGGGTGTCTTTTATGGCGGAAGTCAGGAGCTTCATTTCGTCACCTAGTTGGGCCACTTCCTTGAATACCCGCCCGGGCTTGCCGGAATGGGGCAAAACGGCTCCGTGAAATTGTTCCGTGCCAAAACGCGGCTGACGCCAGCGAAAGAACATGATGGCGTTGGCCCCGCGGGAGATGAGTTGGTAGGTAAACATCCGCAGCACCCCGGGGCGCACCAGCGAGTTCACTTCCTGCCAGGTCACATTGCCGGCTTTCTGTTCGATCACCCAGAATCCGGAGTCGCCGTCCGGGGTGCGGATGCCGGTTTTCTTCAGGGATCTGAGCATGTCGATCTCGCAGGCCAGTTCGGCTGATTTAGCTTTGATGGCGGCCGTGCTCTCGATGGATACAAAATCGATCACTTCCGCCAGATCGAAGTGATCGAACCGATGCACCAGCGGGCGCAGGTTGGTGGTCACCGGGCAATTCGGCGTGATTTCCCGGAGCACATCGGCCTGCATGCGGACAAATTGGACAATGGTATCACTGCAAAACCGGCACCAATCCAGCACCAACGCCGGGTTATGGGCGGTTGGCGCTTTCATGGGCATCGGTACTTCCTCCCAGCGGGTCACCACCTGGCCCCAATGGCGCAGGCCCATTTCATGGTTCAGCCTGCCGATGGTTTCATACTTGGCCTCCAGCCAGAGGTGCCAGTCACGGCGCGCGTCATTATTGAAAGCGGCTTCGGTGAAGTTCCCTCCCAGCCCATTGTCGATTTGCCACGCGATCAGGCCGGGATGCTTGCCCAGGGCTTTGGCGATTTCTTCAACGATGCGTTTGGAATGATTCCAATAGACGTCGCTATTAAGGCAGGCAGCCCGGCGCGTGCCTTCATGCTTCACGAGGCCCTTCTCGTCGATGGGCAATATTTCGGGGTGATTGCGAGCGAGCCAGACAGGCGGCGCGGCGGTGGGGGTGGCCAGCACCACCTGGATGCCGGCGTGGTGCAGCAGGGTCATCACCCGCCGCATCCATTCAAAATCGAATTTCCCGTCCTCCGGTTCGCAGAGGCCCCAGGTGAACTCGCCAATACGAACCAGGTTCACCCCGGCCTTGACCATTTTTTCGATATCTTCAGCCCATGCGGACTCCGGGTTGGTTTCGGTTCCGCCGTAAGGGTACACCCATTGTTCAGGATGATAATCGACACCGAAATACATAGGCATTTCCTTTCATTACCTCTGCTGCGTGTGTGGCTTACACCACGATGTTAAGTCAAATCTGTGACGAATCAACGTTAATTTTAATTCATTACGGGCCCGCCGGGCGGTCGCGGCGCCTTCTTGCCTTCTTGCGCCTTGCAACTTGGAACTTGCAACTTGCCGGCCCCCCTCGGGTATGCTCTCTGTGGGCTGCCGCTTTTCCTTGGCGAAAGAAGCCTCCTTCCGGCAGCGTATTAAGTAACGTGGATTTGGAGTTTCAAATCGAAGACCTGGCCGTGCGCGAACGGGACGAATTCATCCCTACCCGGCGCAGTCTGCTCAGCCGCCTGCGTTCGGCCGAGGACCAGGTTTCGTGGACCGACTTCTTTGAAACCTATTGGCGTTTGATCTACAGCGTGGCGCGAAAATCCGGCCTCTCCGACCAGGATGCCCAGGATGTCGTGCAGGAAACGGTGCTATCGGTGGCGAAGAACATCGCCGATTTCCGCTACGATCCGGAGCAGGGCAGTTTCAAGGGGTGGCTGCTCAAGACGACGCGCTGGCGCATCCTGGATGTTGCGCGGCGGCGGCAGCGGATCACGCTCCGCGAAACCACAATCGATGAGGATTTCCTAAAAGCTCACGCCGATCCAACTGGGGATCAGTTGGGCCGCCTTTGGGAGACCGAGTGGCAGCGGAATCTCATGACTACAGCCGTGACGAGGGTAAAGAACCAGGTAAAACCCAAACATTATCAAGCCTTTGAGCTCAATGTGGTGAAAGGTTGGCCCGCCGCGAAGGTGGCCGAAATGTTGGGACTGCATACCGCGCAAGTGCATCTGGCTAAACACCGAGTCAGCAAATTGATCAAAGCTGAGGTGCGGCGATTGCGAGACAAGGAGCGCGAGCCGTTTGAAAGCCCAACCAGCCAATCCGCTGTGCGGCGTGCTAGGTAACTGGCATTTGTTGGGCATCCTCATGCCGTCATGCCGGGGCGTGGTAAAAACAAGCTTGTCTTCACATTTCAGCCGTTTAGCTTATCGCCACACTCCTGTTAGTCGTGGCCACACCTCCGGCGAATCAACGGCTTGGCAGAACCGGACCGCCCCCTACGGTTCCGGATCATGAGTTGCTTTGCCAAATTGGCCTCGGCAGCTACGGTGAAGTTTGGATCGCGCGGGGCATCACCGGCTCCCTGCGGGCGGTAAAAATCGTTCACCAGCAATCCTTTGAGAGCCCCCGCCCCTATGAGCGCGAGTTCCAGGGCATCTCCCACTTCGAGCCGATCTCGCGCGCTGATCCGGGCCTGGTCGATATCCTGCAAGTCGGCCGCAGCCCGGAGAATACCAGCTTTTATTACGTGATGGAGTTGGCGGACGACGCCAACGGCCAAGCGGTGGATGGCGCCCCTCGCGAGTTAACACCCGGCACCTATGAACCGCTCACGCTCGAGACGTTGTTGCGGAAAGAAGGTGGCCGGCTGCCGGTGCCATGTTGTGTGCAGATGGCCATGGCACTGGGGCGGGGGCTGGCTTACCTCCATAAGGCGGGGCTGGTGCACCGGGACATCAAGCCTTCGAATATAATTTTTGTGGGCGGCGTACCCAAGTTGGCGGACGTGGGGCTGGTGGCACGATTGGAAGAGCGGAAAAGTTTCGTCGGCACGGAAGGTTTTGTGCCGCCGGAAGGGCCGGGAACCGCCTGTGCGGATATCTACGCGCTCGGCAAGTGCCTGTATGAAGCGGCGATGGGCCGCGATCGGCAGGATTTTCCGAGTCCGCCCACCCAACTGCACGAGCTGCCGGACCGGCACGAGTTGCTCGAGTTCAACGAAATCATTACCAAAGCGTGCGACCCTGACCCGGCCCTCCGATATCAGGACGGCACCGAAATGCTGGCCGAACTGGAGCTGCTCGCCGACGGCAGGTCAGTTCGCGGTGCTCGAATTCGGCATGCGCGGTTGCGGGGTCTCGCCTGGGCGGCGGCAGCCTTGATTGCTGTAGCCGCCACCACGTTTGCGTGGCACTACTTCAGGCTGCTCCCCTCGGATCCGCGCGTGTCCCGCCACCCGGCTTACCGGCTTCTTGTGCGCGAGGTGCGGCTCCCCTTCATCGGCAACCAGCACGCGGGGTTCGTGCAATTTGATAGCGATCCGGAGCCCGAACTTCTTTTGGCCTCCAGAAACAGTTCCATCGCCGTAGTGACGCTGGACGGCCATTTGGTCTTCAGCCATGACCAAACCTGGGAGTATCCCAACCTCAATTACGGATTGTGTGTCGATGTGGATGGGGATGGGGTGGACGAATGGTTCGCCACATACGGGGAGCTGGATCACCTCGTCGGGGCGGTGTTCAATTCAACTTTCTATGAAATTAAGAGGTTCGAATTCCCGAATGACGTGGTAAGAACTCCGGCAGGCGACGAAAGGGTTGCTTTCCTGCGGTCGTACGGCGTGCTGCCGGCGTCTGGCAATCGCCCCGGGGCAGCCCTTTTCGCGTGGGGTCATGGCAGCACTAATTTCCCCAGGCACCTGGTGTGCCTGGATTGGGCGAGCCGCTCGGAACTTTGGCGTTACCCCATTAGCGGTCATCCCCAGAACATCCTTTTTCGCGACCTCGATAATGACGGCGAGCTGGATTTGCTTTTTGCCACCGGTGCGCCGGATAACGGCTACACCAACGACCGCGGCCGCAACGATTCCACCGTTTACCTCACCGCGCTGCGGCGCGACGGAACAGAAATGTGGTGTCACCCCTTTGCGCCAAAATTCTGCCCCGCCACGGTGTACTCCGCCAAAATCGCCGGTGCGGAGCAGATTTATGCCCTTGGCTCACGGGACACGATGGTCCGGGCCGCGTCAGGCTGGCAGGAACCCGGGTTTGCCAGGCTGGCGCGGGTGGAAGCGAGCGGCAAAATTGCCGCTTCCTGGCAAGGAACTAACCACCTGTACGATCTCGGATGGGCCGCGCTCGCGCCGGGCGCCAATACCAACCTATATGCGCCGGATTCCGATGGGTGCCTGAACATTTTTGATCCGCTCACCCTGCAACTGCTCCGCCGGGTGCAGATCACAAAGCCCTCTGCCGACTGGGTGCAATTGCGGCTGATCGGGATTGCCGACCTGGATGGCGATGGCTTCCAGGAGGTGGCTCTCGGCTCTCAGCAGTTCGACCACATTTCCGGAACCAATCTCGGCCACCCCGAAGAGCCGCGGAATGTGGAACGGACGCTGGACAATCGAGTCGTGGTGCTGGACCACAACTTGTGCGAGGTGGCCGCGTTCACCGTGTCGCCGCTGCGCAAAGATCCAAGCTCGCTCAATACCGCGATTGTGGAGAACCAGTTGCTCAAGTGCCGTGAAATCGCCGTTATCGAAGACCGCGCCCTATTCCTCCGACTCAAACACCTCGACCCGTGACAACCGACCTGAGATCAGGAGTTCTGAGGCTTTCAACCTCCTCATCAATTCAACCTTCACCTCACTTCGGCCTCGTCGCATGTTCCTGAATCCACGACACATCCACGTTGTCTGGTGAATCAAACTCATCGTTCACCATTGCGCCCGTCACCAGCGGGGGCGTCGTGCGGACGTCGCGCCAGCGTTTAATCTCTGAGTGCCCGTCGGCAAAGGAAAAGCTGCCGCTTAGGTTGTGGTACATCCCCGGGAGATCGTAAAAGCCGTAGAGCTTGGGATTGTTGGGATAACCCGCCATCTTCACCGCGAAATCCCCCACATCGATGCTGTCCTCCCGCATATCCAGGAAGACGAAGATCTTAGCCGGGCCGGGATTCTGCAAGTGCACCCGGTTCGTGTAGAGCAGATAGTCGCCAAAATATTTCTCAAAGCGGCCCCAGGTGCCGCCCCAGCCGCCCAGAAATACATTCATGCACATGCTGCGCGTGCGCGGCTTCGGGTCGCCATCCACCACAATCACCGATCGATCCGACGGGCACTTCCAGATCGACACGTTGTTCCCGCAATACGCCCATAAGGGGCTTTTCTTCACCTCTACCTCAGGATCTCACGCTCCCAGGTTTTTCGGATCGTAGTTCATCCCGCCATGGATCCAGGCGCGGCTGTAAGTGCTTGGATCTGACGATAACTCAGTGGCATAGACGAGGTTATCCTCGTTGTCATCCGCGTACATCTGCCATGCCATGCCGAGCTGCCGGTGATTACCCATGCACTGAATCCCCTGCGCCTTCGCTTTAGCCTTGCCGAGCGACGGCAGCAACATCGCCGCCAAGATGGCAATGATGGCGATGACCACGAGCAGTTCGATGAGCGTAAAACCTGAGATCGTCCGACCGCGAGGCGGATTACCGCGCGTCCCTGCCAACAGTTGGTGAGCTTCTGAGGGGGTAGACATTGCGCAGAATTCTAAAGGGAGATCTCTGCGGAGCGCAAGCGGTTTGTCAATTAACGTGATTGGGAGAAATTTTAGCGGTAACAAAGGATTCTATTTGTTTCAAATGAGCTCGATTTGTTGAAAGAACCCACCGCGTCCGAACGTAACTCTAATCGGGGCGCCTGTACTCAGGGAAAGGGGCGCATGCGCCGGTGTGGCGCGGAGCTGCACCGGCGCATTCACCTGCCTTCGTGTAAGGACACGTGCGCCGGAATAGACGGCTCCGAGATTTCGAAAGCTGCCGCCTGCTGGCAGCGCTCAGGGTCCATTCCTCCAATCGCCTCCACACCCTTACGCCTCGCCGGCTCCCGGTCCCACTCCGGAAGATCGTCCACGGTCCGCTCCCAGATCCCGGCCACCGGGGTCGGGTCGGGTGCGCCAAGTGTGCTTGGCTTGCAGCGCTGCGGGCGGCTGGGCCGCCGTGATGTATTTGTCGGCCGTCTGGGGATGAACATCTGCCTTCATCGCGCTGACGACAATTTTGCCTGTCTTTTCGTATTCACTCATGAGCCGTTGGTATTGCTCGTTGGTGATCATTTCGCCCGGTTGGAACCGGGCTGGCCACAAGGCCAGCCCCCTCTAAACCGATGCGTGATCTTACCGGCTCACTAGTGATTTTTAATTGTCGTCAGTGGTGGATTCTAATTGTCGCCAGAGGAGGAAATGGGACACCAAATCAAAATCCAGCGGGTCGAGAGAGGGGCGACGAAGTCCTACTACGTCAATTTCCCGGCGGCATTGGCCGAGGCAGCACAGATCGAGAAGGGCGAGACCTTGGAATGGCTCGTGGAGGACAGAAACGCATTCCTGCTGCGACGGGTGAAGCCCAAAAAATCCATCCTGAAAAACAGCACCCCACTAACTTGACACAGATGCCCAGAGGGGCAGAATGAAGGTAGCCCCGGGTAAGGCCGCCGGGGCCGCCGCCGGGGGAAAGAGCCATCTCCACGCGACTTCAGTTTGGCTCGCTGTGCTGGCATCGTTGGCGAACAAAACGCCCAACCTCCACCGAACGTGGGATGGACCCGGTAGTGAATGCTTTCGAGGATCGCTAGTCGAGCCAGAGAGCGTAATCCCCGCGCTCAAGGAGCTCTTGGAACGGGTCAAGCTGACGCATTCCCCTCCAGCTTGGCGTCATAAAAGGCTCACCCATGGTTTGGTGTGGTTTTGGGCTTTGCGTTCTCTCCGCCCCGGGTAGTTCTGGTCTATGCCGCGCAAAATGCGAGACGAATATCCGGGGGCCTGGTTACTCCAGGCAATTTTGCACCGCCCCCTCCCTGAATTACCGATTTCCGGCGCCCGGCAAGTGGCTCCGACGTGTTCGTCCGGTGCCCCGTGCGGTCGAGCAGCGTTCCGGTGGCCGGGGCGCTAATCGCCTCCGGCCCTCGGTGCGCCGTCCAGGCTATTCGTGTTACTGAGGTCGAAACCCGCGTGCCGCCGGACCTCAACGCCACACCCCTCGGGTATGGCACGCAAAAGCGAAGGGTCAGGCAATCAACTGCTGCCATTGGCTCTCTTTGGCCTGGCTGGCGGCTTTGAGGGCACCGCGGGCCACGTACTGTTTGTAATTCTCACCAACCACCCGCACGCGAGGTTGTTCATAACCTTCTTCGGTCAAAAGGCGCTGCAATTCGACATCGAGGTTGCGGATGCGGCTGCCGCCGCCGGTGAGGATAATGTTCTGGAGAAGCTCGGTAACACTGTCGGAGGAGGCGCGTCCGATGAGGAGCTTGACGGTTTCGAACATGCGCATCAGCAACTCGGAGCAGGCTCCACCGATTTGTTCGCCGACGTCGAGTTTGCGCATCTTTCCGCCGACCATGATATTGACGATGATGGGCTGCTCGAGCTTGCCGACGTAGGAGTAATTTTCTTTGATTTCTCGGACCTTAAGCATGGAGAGAGCGCAATCCGGGTACGTTTTGCGGATGGCGTCATTGAGGAGCGCATCCACTTTGTCACCGGCAAAGGCGTGGCTAACCTGGTCATCGGCCATGGGGAAATAGCCTTGGACGAGGCAAACATCAGTGGTGCCGCCACCGATATCCACAAAAAGCGAGTTTTGCACCGGGTCCGGATATTCGGGGGTGCCGAGGCGAGATTCGTCGCGATAGCCCAGCGCCGCCAGGAAAGGCTCGGGGATCATGATTACGCGGTCGAAGATGCCGGTGACGGCCTGGCGAAGATTTTCTCGCGCCGAACGCTCCGCATTGGCTGGGAGTCCGATAACGGCGCGTAATTCGGCATCGGCGGGCGGGTTGATCTGGGCGCGGATGTGTTTGGCGAAGTCGCGGGAAGCGGACAGGTCGTGGATGACGCCGTCGATCATGGGCTGGACCAGGCGCAAGTGCAAACGGTGCTTGAGGGCTTCTTCGCCGAAGAGCATTTTGGCGTTAGCGGGCAGGAGATTTTCCACAATGCCGTCGCTGGCGTAGCCGACCACCGTTGGAACCGTGATGTTGGTATCACTCTCGCCGCCGCTCAACCTGGCATTGATGCAGGATTTGTTGGTGCCCCAATCGAAGCCGACCAGCATGGTGCGGGTTTTGACCGGGACCGCCTCGCCGTTATTGGTGTGGCCGTTTTTTCTTAATAGCGATTTGCGGTCGTCGAGGTCGATTATGGGGACGGGTGTTGAATTGCGCATATTTACGTTAAGGTTGGTGTGTTTTGGTTGTTTGTGCCCAGCGCCAGGCTGAGCTGCAGTTTGAACGTTGAAGTGTCTGCGTTTTAGTTATGGCCTGGCGCCCACAATTTCAAAATCTATGAATAAGCCAGCGTGGGCCGGGCGCCGTAGTCCGCAGCCTGCTGGGCCAGCAGGGTGTCGATCACGCCCGGGATATCATCGAACTGGACGCGTGGAGCGCTGCCAGCGTGAGCAGCACCGTGCGGTTCCGACTGCGCATTTGCCTGTTTCGCAAAGGCGCCGCGCACTTCCTCCCCAATTTGCTGGCGAATGACCGGGATGAGCGTGTCAACCATCCGGTGAGTCAAGGCCTGGTGCGCGAAGAGCCAGGAATCGATGCTGGTCTGCTCGCTCGTGAACATCGACTCGAGTGCAGCCTTTTTCGCCGCCGCTGGCCGGCTGTCCTCGCGAGACCACAAGGCAATCGTTTGTGGCAATCTTACACTGAAAATGCCGCGCGATTCCTCGTCCCGCCCGTCCCGGCGAAGCAAACAAGCCTGACGATAATCGGCCACAAGTTGGGCCCACAATACCTGGCTGGATTTTGGATCGGGCATTTGGTCGTGCATTTTGTTTTGAGTCCGGTTCTGACCGGCTGCGATCTACTCAGCAGGGGGGGTGCCAAGGTTGAATAAATCGCGGGCGCATCAAGGCCCGGATGACTCACACATCCAGAACCCTCCGACCGGCACAAGGTTGGCCATCCGAAATATTTTGGACCCACCGTCGCGTCATGAGGTGCGGGCCGGGTTGGCAGGTATTTCCTACCTCAGGCGGTGGGCATTTCTTTCCGAGCCGATTGGGGCTGGACATAGCCCCTCGCAGGCGCCAGCGAGAAGGCATTCCTGGCGATGATGGGGAAAATCAGGGAAACTCGAGGAGCTTGCCGACAACGGAGGTTGGGACCCTGGTGTCATCGGAGGCTCAACCGGTGAATGCTATTGCACTTATTGGAACTGATAGGAGATCACGATGTTCGAGCCGCTCTTGCTGAGGTTGGTGATCTTGCTCTGTCTGGGAGCTTCCAACCGATAAAACTGGATCGTGTTGGAGATGGGAATGGTGAGCGTTCCCCCGGTTACCATTTGGCCCACAGTGGCTGATCCACAATTATTACCAGGAACGTCCGCGGTGTTCAGCACGTTGATGGCCGTGGCAGCCAGGGCATAAGTTCCCGCCGCCGAGGACGAGGACTTGCAGACGACTGGATACCAGGCTTTGACGCCGCTCGCGGGATTTGCCGGATCGTTGATGAGTTTTTCCGAGGAGTCGTTCAGATTCACCGAGTAGAGACTGAGCCGGGCGCCGCCGCCCGTTTCTTCCCAGAGGCAGCGAACCGGATACAAGCCATCGGCTTCGACAACGAAGTCGAAGGTGGTGTCGGCGGTGGTGCTGGGCGCCTCCCATAATGCCGGGGAAGTGACGGCACCCTGGTCCAGGCCCGGGTATAGTCCCGCGCGGTCGTCGGTGATGATATGGAAGCGATGCGGGCCGGCGGACAATTGAAGGTAAGCACAGGACTCGGCCGCGATGTTGCTGGCATTCCCGGGGCACAAACCCGGCACGTTGTCCGGGTAGGCTGAGTTCTCGTTCCAATTGAGCACTTGAACGATGCTCGTAGCCCGCTGATCCACCGGGATCAGGCCAGCCAGTTGCTGCCGCGCGCGATCCAGGGTATTTGGAAGGTTGTTACCGCCATTGGTACTTTGCGCCATCCGCACGTCAAAGCCCCGCACGTTGAGGCTGCCGATCGGCAGGCTATTGCTGGCAAACAGGTATGGATAAGCGGCGGTCCAACTCCAGGTGTTGGTGTGCCACTTGGTGGAGTCACTGAACACCACCACGTTCGTGTGCTTGCTGCCCCACGGCAGGATATTGGGAATGCCGTAGCTCACCATTGCGCCGCTGAAGGTCTGCTGCGTGGTGCTGGGATTATATTGTTTATACACCTGGCCTTCTATGGTCAGGCTGGCATTGGGGATCCAAGTGCCATCGAGGCACAGCAGAATCGAACTGGTATCAACGGACGTGTCGCGGTTCAGGATTACAACACTATTTGTGATGTAGATCGAACTGTTCATGCTCTTCCCGGCGGGCGGCGGATACACGTCCGTGACCAAGGCCGGCATGGTGCCGGCGGCGGGTTCGGTCGCGACGTAGTTGTCGAACGTGGCGCTCACTCCGTAGGCCGCCGGATAGTCCTCGTTCATGATGAGGTAGCCGCTGTAACCGCCGTAACCGTACCAGGTCATGTCCATGCCGATGACGGAGGCCCAGGGAGTGTTCGGTTCCAGCAGGTTATAGGCCGTAAACACGAAGGTGTAACCGTCATGGCTGCTGGCTACCAGCCGAATCCGGTTCGTGGGATCCAACGTGATGTCGCCATCCGCGAGCCGGCAAAAGTAGGATTGCTGGGCTTCGTTGGTGGCGATGCTGATGTAGAGGTTACGGTTACTGGACGAGTAGGTGGCCACGTAGCCATCCGTCGTTCCGAGACCCACCTCATGCACGTACCACATCACTCCCACGTTGGCGCGGCCCGCCGTGGACCAGGCCAGCAAATCCGTGCCCACCGAGAACCGATTAGTGTAGCTGAACAGCGCGGGGAAGCTGCCCCCACGGGCGTTCTTCAGCCCATAGGGATCCGACCCGGTCGGGGCTGCCGACAGGCCGTAGGCTTTTCCCCCGCTGCCGTCCGGGGGAAAGGAATAGGTCGTGGATCCGTAATACTCAACCGGCAAGGTATAGTGCTGCCAATACGTGGGTGCGGTGTCGTTGCCGTCGTTAAAGTTATCCGATTGGGCGGCCAGCCGGGGAGCGGTGGCGGACAGCAGCAGGATGCCCAAAGCAGAGGCCAAACCAGCGCGCGCCAGCGGGGACCCACCAAGGGGGAGGTGAGATTTCGGGTTTTTCATAGCAGACGGTTTCTTCATAAGCGTTAAACGGAGTAGAACGGTTTACGGCGATCTGCACGAACTGATGGGAAACTGCTTTTTTTGCGGTCGCAGCTACTGAGCGCTGCGCGGGTGAGGGAGAATCGGTTTTGGTTCTCACCAAGCATGTCGCGAGCGTGGTAGAGGGGC
>JBBQYD010000042.1:0-18626 GCA_038209025.1 Verrucomicrobiota bacterium
AGTGGACGATCCTATAGGACCTACCTTTTTGCTGATGCGGCGCCCCTGCCAATCGTAACCGAATTCCAGCCAGTGCTGCGGGCCGATGGCGGGGTTGGTGTTGCACGCAGTCATCTGGGTTAACCGATTCTCGGCGTCCCAGGCGTAATACCAGCGCCCGTCGTTGGTCAGGTTGCCGTCCGCATCGTAGTAGAAGGCTTCTGGTGTGCGCGGAACGAAGGCTTTGGCCACGACGTTGCTGGCCAGGTCGTTCGTTGCCGTGTTCAGGACCGCCAGGTTGGTAATCCCCAGCCAAATCGGTGCTGCCGTGTTGGTGACGGCAAGTTCACCCCGGAAATATTCCCCTTTGCGGCTGGCGGCGGACCACGCGCCGTTATCTCCCCAGAGGCTCACGGTGGCAGAGGCATTAGCGGTGCCCTGCACATCCACATAACCCGGCACTGTCCGACTGGTGTATTGATTGAGCAGGTTGGCCGAGTAATCCGCGCTGCGGAGGTTGGCACCGTTTTCATCACCACCCGCGGCAGTGGATGTGCGATTGCCAATGTCGTCAAAGGCATACTCAAACTGTTGCCCGGCGACCGGTGTGCCGTCGCTCCAATACTTTTTGCCTGAAGTGGCCTGCCCCAGGCTGTCATATTCGTAAACCCAATAAGAGCCATCAGCCAACTCGGAGCGGGTCCGCTGGTTGGCGGGGTTATTCACATAAGCAAACGAAGATAACAAAGTGCCCGTCGGGTTGGCGCTGGAGATGGACGTCAACCGGTTTGCCAGGTCGTATGTCTTGCTGGTGGTCATGCGCTGCTGACCGTTGTTGGTGAGCACAATCTGGCTCACCAGGGGGGTATTGACAAGATATGAGTAGGAGGCGGCGACGGGCTGGAAGTTAAGCGTTGAGGGTTGAGAGACCACGGCGATGCGCGAAGAAGCATCGTAGCCGTAAGCCGTGGCACTGAGCACTGTGCTGCTGCTGCGCAGCGTAAAACTGGTTCGGCGCAGCAGGTGATCACAGCATTGATCGTTACTCTCATTGAAGCTCATTAAGCAGCTTTACTAAAAGCAAGGTCGCCTACCCGTTGTTCAATATGTAATGTTATCACTCCGCACTGCCGGGGAGTCAATGATTATTTGAAGCGGTGTCCAGAATCAGGGCGAATTTACAGCGGCTCGTCTATGTTGCGGACGACAGACAGGGACAGTGGCTGGCCGTGTGGATCTTCTGCGCGGCCGCCAAGCACCTGCGGCATCGGGACCGCTGGATTGGCTGGACCCATGAGCAAGCAACGAGTTGTCATTTCCGGCCGGATGGATTGCGCAATGGCGGGAAGCTTGCGAGCATCGGGGAATGAGAGTGCGCCGTATTCTGCTGATCCTGCTGCTGAGCCTGGCAGGTGTGGTCCTGGTGGTGGCCCTGGGTTTGTGGACGATCTGGCTATACCTCCACCCGGCGCACCGCCGAATCGACGGCGTGGCCTACGGCCAGCGGCATGGCCAGAACCTGGCGATGGATATCATCCGGCCGGCGAGAGCGAACGGCATGGGGGTGACCTTCCTGGTGAGCGGCGGCTGGAAATCCGCATCCCCGGGATCGGTTCAGACGTGGATGACCGCGCCGCTGCTCCGGCGGGGTTTCACGGTCTTCGCGGTGTATCACGTTTCGCAACCGGAAGCGACCGTCATGGAGATTGCCGAGGATATGAACCGCGCGCTCCGCTTTATCCGTCATCATGCCCGGGAGCACGGGGTGGACCCGCAACGGCTGGGAGTCACGGGCGGCAGCGCGGGCGGTCATCTGAGCCTGATGCTGGCGACGCTGGGTGGTCCGGGTGCGGCGGACGCGGCGGATCCCATCGACCGGGAAAGCAGCGCGGTTGAGGCGGTGGCGATCTTCTTTCCAGTCACCGATTTGCTGAACCTGGGCAGTTCCACAGAAAACCCTGGGGATGGCGGCCCGCCCAAGAGCTTTGTAAAGGCGTTTGGGCCGCAGTCCACGAATCTGCCGGCCTGGAAGGTGATCGGCCGTGATCTGTCGCCCATTTACCATGTGCATTCGAATCTGCCGCCCATCCTGATTTTTCACGGGGACGCCGATACGCTGGTGCCGTTGGACCAATCGCAGCGATTCCAGGCCGAGGCGCAAAAGGTGGGCGGGAAGGTAAAAATAATCGTCCACCGCGGCGGCGCGCATGGCTGGTGGAGCATGATCTGGGACCTGCGGCAGTTCGCGGATTGGTTTGAAACGCATCTGGGGGCGTACCCGAACCAAAGCAGCGGGGTGCGGCGTTGAGTCCTGGCGGTGCCCAGTTCCCGCCCGCCCCGCCCCGGAAACCGGCGGATCGCCCCCTTCAGGAAGGCAGGTCTTTGCCACTGGACGTCACGGTCAGCTTGCCGTGCTTGACCCCCTTGGCGGCGATGAGTTCGTCAGCGATTTTCTTCACCCGGAAGGCCTTGCCGCGGACGGCCAGCACCTCCATGCAGTTATGATGGTCCAGGTGGACGTGCAACGTGGCGATGATGACCTCGTGATGATCATGCTGGATGTCGGTGAGAGCGGCTTGCACATGCTGCCGGTGATGATCGTAAACGAGGGTGATCGTGCCGGCGATTTCGTGGTCCCCGACGTTTTGGCGATGCTCGACCAACCCGGCGCGGATCAGGTCGCCGACGGCGAGCGATCGGTTGTCATACCCGCGTTCGCGGGTCATTTGGTCCAATTGCCTGGCCAGGGTTCTGGGCAGGGAAACGGTCAATCGCACCACGCCTTCGTTGCCAGCTTTTTTCACGCCCGGCACAGTAGCAAGAGCGTAAAAGGGGAAAAGCACAAAAAGGAGGCGGGAAACCGGCCGCCAGGCGCCGATTGACCGGGATTTGGCACAACCGGACACGAATACCAGCGGACCCCGCCCGATGAGGCGCACGTTTTTCTCGACAGGGGCAGGTTCCGTTTTAATCTGGTGCATGCCGGGGCGCAGGGCCGCCGGTGTTTGCTGTTCCAATTTAAACAATGCACGCGCTGCTGATCTGGCTGAGAAGTTTTTTGGGGATCGCCCGCCGGTCGAATGACCAGCGGCGGCTCATGGGGATGTACTTCGATGAGAGCAACAGCGCGGGACGGCGAAAGCCCAACCGCGAGCGCGCCTGAGATGCCACCCGATATGCCAGCGACGCAGCCAATTTCCTCCCGCCGGGCGCAGTTGCGCCTGACGCTGTCCGTCATGCTTTGCCTGTTCTGCCTGCTGCCCGGCGGAATGTCCGCGGCCACCGGGCGGATCATTAAAGTGCTGCCCCATTTTTTGGATAAACAAGGGCGCCATACGCTGTCCCCGAGCCTGTTTGAGCGCGACGCTTACCAGGCGGTGCTGCAAGCCAACCCGGGGCAGCGGTCCGGCATGCGCTTCGAGGTGCAGTGGAAAACCAAAGGCGCGGCGTCCGCGCCGCTCACGCTGAAGCTGGAGTTGCGCGGGGTGGCCCGGGGGAAATTTCCGAAAGAACTGACCTTCCAGCAATCCGTGGTGCCGCCAAAATGGTTTTCGCGCTGGACATCGTTCAAGCTGGATGAGGCCACCTACCAGGGGATTGGGGAAGTGACCGCCTGGCGCGCCACCCTGTGGGAGGGTGACAAACAGGTGGGCCGGCAGCAGTCTTTCCTTTGGTAATGGGAAACGAGATATGCCTATATACGAGTACGAGCTTTGCAAGGGGGACTGCCAGGTCTGCGGCGGAAAATTCACCCTGCACCGGCCGCTGGACGCCAAGCCCCTGACCCATTGTCCGGCCTGCAAGAAGCCGGTGCGCAAGGTCTGGTCCGCTTTCAACTCGCCCCGCAAGCTCTCGGTTTCTGACGCCAAGAAGGCCGGCTTCTCGGTATTCAAACGGTTGAACAAGGGCGAATACGAACGCCAGTGAGTCCCTGAATCCACTGGCCAAAGCGGCGTTCATGCGCCACGCTTTGGCCGGGCATGAGCGACTTGCAGACCATCCTGGCGGCCCTGGAACGAACCGCCCGGCGATTGCGCCTCCGGCGCGCGTTGCGCCTGGGTTCCCGCGGGCTCCTGTGGGGGGCTGCCACCGCCTTGCTGCTCGCCCTTGGCTACCATCTTCTGCCCCTGCCCGATACGGTGCTGCTGGTGATCCCGCTGGCTCCCGTGCTGGGCGCGCTGGGCGGGGCCTGCCTCGCCGGGAAAATCCCCACCCGCGCGGCGGTCGCGCGACACCTCGATAAATCCGCCCACCTGGAGGAACGGCTGAGCACGGCCGTGGAACTGGCGGACGCTCCAGACTCCAACCACTGGCGCAGGCTGGTGCTGACGGATGCCGCAACCCGGGTCCGGGCGCTGAATGAACCCCAGCTTGTTCCGCTCCGCGTGCCAGCTTCCGGCAAGTGGTCCGCGCTGCCACTCACGCTGTGCGCCCTCACGAGCCTGCTGCCGGTTTATCGCAGCCCGGAATACCTGCGGCACCAGGCCGACGCGGCGCTGGTCCGGCAGACGGGAAGTCAATTGGCCGAACTGACCCGCCATTCGCTGGAAACGCGCCCGCCCGCGCTCGCATCGGTGCGGGAAGCCCTCACGTCGCTGGCCAACACCGGCGCGGAACTCGAACGCAAAACCCCCACGCGCGCCGAAGCCCTGCGGAACCTGGAAGGCCTCGCTGACAAATTGCGGGAGCAAGCCCGGGAACTGGGCTCCAACCCCGCGTTGCAGCGCCTCGAACAAGCCGCCCGCCCGCCGGAAGCCGCCCCCGCGGAGTTGCGGCAGCAAATCGATTCTTTGCGCCAGCAACTCGGCGGCGCCGCCGGCGCCCCGGAAAAACTCGATGCCCTGCGCGCTCGGCTGGACGCACTGCAACCAGCGGCGCAAGCCGCCGCCCAGCCGAATGCGGCGGGAAATCCCGGGGCCAGCCAGAACCTTGCGGAGGCTCTCTCCGCGCTCGCCCGCGAAGCGCGGGAAATGGGGATTCAATCGCCGGCGCTGGACGACGCGATCGCGGCGCTGGCGGCGAACCAGCCGGGCAAATTTGTCAAAGACCTCAAGGATGCGCTGGCCGATCTGGACAAGCTGCGGGAAATGAACGCCGCCATGCGGCAACTGCAAAGCCAGGGGCAAAAGCCGGGCCGGGACCTCGCGGAACAGCTCCAGGGCGGGCAGGTTTCCGCCGCGCAAAACACGCTGCGGGAGATGATCCGCCAGCTACAGTCAGCCGGCCTTTCCCCCGGCCAGTTGCGCAAGCTCATGCAGGACGTCGGCAAAGCGGTGGACCCCGCGGGCAACTACGGCCAGGTGGGCGAGCAGCTCAAGAACGCCTGCCAGCAACTCCAGGCCGGGCGGCAGGGAGCGGCCGCCAATTCCCTCGACGCCGCGGCGAAAGAACTCGCAAGCCTCAAACAGCAGTTCGACGATCTGCGCCAGATGGCGGATGCCGTCGAAAACCTGAACCGCGCGACGGCGGCCATGGCGTCCGGCAAAGGCTGGGGAGCCGCCGGCCGGCGCCCCGGCGCGGGACAGGAGGGACCTCCCGGCGCGGGGGTCGGCACCTGGGCGGCGGATGGTCTAAGGGACTGGGCACCGCAAACCAGCCGGGCCTGGGATAACTCCGGCATCGCGCGGCCTGATATGAACCCGCGCGGGCTTGCCGATCGCGGCGGCGGCGAGGGCGCCACCGAAGGCATGAAGCCCGACCAGGTCAAAGGCCAGATTTCCCGCGGCGCGCCGATGCCCAGCATTGCCTTGAAGGGCCTCAGCCTTCGGGGGCAGAGCCGCGTGGCGCTGGAGGAGGCCGCGACAGCCGCCCAACAGGAAGCCCAGGCAGCGCTCAGCCAGGACAAAGTGCCCCGCGCCTACCAGGGCCCGGTGCGCGATTATTTTGATGATCTGAAGAAGTAAACCCGAAGGATTCCCGCCATGGAAACTGAAGAAAAAATCAAACACTTCCGCGAGACCTGGATGGCATTGCGGCAGGAGATCGCCAAAGTCATTGTGGGCCATGAAGCCGTCGTGGAAGGCACGCTCATCGCCTTGTTCGGCGGCGGCCACGTGCTGCTGGAAGGCGTTCCCGGCCTCGGCAAGACCCTGCTCGTGCGCACGCTGAGCGAGGTGCTGGAACTGGCCTTCAACCGCATTCAGTTCACGCCCGACCTCATGCCGGCGGACATCCTCGGCACGAACATCGTCATGGAGCACCCGGGCGGGCGCCGCGAGTTCCAATTTCAAGCCGGCCCGATTTTTGCCCACCTCGTCCTCGCGGATGAGATCAACCGCGCCACCCCGAAAACCCAATCGGCGCTGCTGGAGGCCATGCAGGAGCACCAGGTCACCGCCGGCAACCAAGTGCGCAAATTGGCGGAGCCATTCTTCGTCATGGCCACGCAGAACCCCATTGACCAGGAAGGCACCTATCCGCTCCCGGAGGCCCAGTTGGACCGCTTCTTTTTCAAAATCCTCGTCGGCTATCCGTCTCACGAAGAGATGGCGCGGGTGATGGCGCGCACGACGAGCGGCGCGGTGGTCAAGCCGGCCAAAGTGCTGGATGGCCCGGCGCTGCTTGAACTGATGCAACTGGTTCGCGAGGTGCCCGTGGCCGCCCATGTGCTCGATTACGCGGTGCGCCTGATCATGGCCACCCATCCGGGCACGGCGCCGGCCGCGCCCGAAGCCGCGCGCTATTTGCGCTTTGGCAGCAGTCCCCGCGGCGGCCAGGCGTTGCTGCTGGCGGGCAAGGTGCGCGCCCTGGCTCACGGCCGCTTCAACGTCAGTTTTGAAGACCTCGAGGCCGCCGTCGCGCCGGCCTTGCGGCATCGCCTGATCCTCAACTTCGAAGCCGAAGCCGAGGGCCTGACGACCGACCACGTGATCGCGGGGGTCCTCACGCACGTGCCGCGGGACGCCACGGCGCCCGTTGGGGCGTGAAGCCGCCACCGAAGCAATGGCCAACCCGCTGCTAACCCCTGAACTCCTGCGCGCCCTGGAGCGCTTTGAGCTGCTGGCCTCCCGCCGCGCGCGCAGTTCAGCCAAAGGCGAGCGCCGCAGCCGCGCCCGCGGGCAATCCGTCGAATTCGCCGATCACCGGAATTATTCGCATGGGGACGACTTCCGATACCTGGACTGGAATCTCTACGGGCGGCTGGAACGCCTCTTTTTGAAACTCTATGAGGAGGAACGCGAGCTGCCCGTCCGCCTCTTCCTGGACGCCAGCGAGTCGATGACTTTTGGACAGCCGGTTAAATTTGATTTCGCCCGCCAGGTGGCGGCCGCCATCGGGTATGTGGCGCTCGCGGGCTTTGATCGCGTGAGCGTTCACATTTTTCCCGACGCTCAGGAACCCAGCCCGGCCGAAGCCGCCGCCCGTTCCGCCCTGCGGTCCATGCGCGGCAAGCAGTCCGCCCTCCAGTTCTTCCACCACCTGCAAACCACCACCGCCGCCGGCACCGCCGATCTGAACCAGTGCCTCCGCCGCCTGGCGCTGGAAGCCCGGCACCCGGGCCTGGCGGTGGTGCTCAGCGATTTCCTCGACCCGGGCGGATACGAAGCCGGCCTGGCCGCTCTCGTCGCTCGCGGATTCCAGGTGGATGCCATCCAAATCCTCGCCCCCGAGGAATTGAACCCGTCCAGCTTTGGCGACCTGAAGCTCGTCGATGCCGAGTCGGGAGCCGCGCAGGAAGTCACCTTTGGACGCTACCGCCTCAAGGCCTATCGCCAGACGGTCAACCGCTTCATTAAACGCCTGGAGGAGTTTTGCCGCTCACGAGGCATCGGTTTCTTCTCCGCCCCCTCAGATTCGCGCCTGGAAGACTTTCTTCTGAAACAACTGCGCCGGGCAAAGGTGTGGGCCTGACCTCCGGCGCATGAACTTTCTCACCCCAGCCGCATTTTTCTTCGCCGCCGCCATCCCGGTGGTGATCCTGTTTTATCTGCTGAAGCGCAAGCGGACGGTCCGCCTGGTCTCCAGCACGCTCCTGTGGCAAAAATTCCTGGCCGAAACTCAGGCCAGCGCGCCCTTCCAGAAGTTGCGCAGGAATTGGCTGCTGCTCATCCAATTGCTGCTGCTCGCCCTGCTGATCCTCGCCCTGGCCCGGCCGTTCTTTGCGGCGAACGCAAAACCCGCCGAGCTCCGGGTGCTCATCCTCGATGGCTCGGCTTCGATGAAAGCCACGGATGAAACCCCTTCGCGCTTCGAGAAAGCCCGAGCCGAGGCCCTCACGTGGGTCGATGGCCTGCAAGGGGCCGATCAAATGGTCGTCATCCTGGCCGCCCACCACACGGAAGTCCGCCAATCCGCCACCGCCGAGAAAGCGGCGCTCCGGCGCGCCTTGCTCGCGTGCGCCCCCGCGGACACCCCCACGCGCCTGGCTCCCGCGTTGCGCATCGCCGAATCCCTGGTGCGCGATCGCACGGGGGCGGAGGTCCACCTCTTCAGCGATGGCGCCGCGCCCGGCCTGGAGGAGTTCGAAAACAAAGGCCTGCCCCTGGTTTATCACCGGATCGGACGCACCGGGGAAAACCTGGCAATCACCGCCCTCGACCTGCGGGCCAACCCCGAAAACCCGAAAGAGCGGGCGCTCTACGCCAATATCTCAAACCTCGGCACCAACCGCCAAAGCACCACCGCCCAGTTGCTGGTCCAGGATCGGGTGCTGGAATCGCGGGTGCTCGACTTGCCTGGCGGCGCAAGCCAGCCCTTGGTTTTTACCGTTACCCAACCGGCTGACGCTTTGTTTACGGTCCGCCTCACGACGGACGACGCGCTCGCCGCAGACAACCAGGCCAGCGTCGCCAGCGTGCCCGCCCGCCCGGCGAACGTGCTGCTCGTCACTCGCGGCAACCGTTTCCTGGAAAAGGCGCTGGCCGCCCTCCCCAACCTCCGCGCGACCAGCGCGCCAGCCTTCACCGCGCCGGCGTCCGAGTTCGATATCGTGATCCTCGACAACGTGATCCCGGCGGTCTGGCCCCGCGGCAATGTGCTGGCGATTCACCTGCCCAACACCAACTGGTTTGACCAGACGCGAACGCTCGACGCCCCGGCTATCGCGGACTGGCGGGCGTCTCATCCGCTGTTGCGCTACGCCGGATTCGATAATGTGCAAGTGCGCCAAAGTTACGCCGTCAAAACGCCGGCCTGGGCGGTGTCGTTGCTCGATGCGCCGCAGGCTTCGCTCATGCTCGCGGGCGAAATCGGCCAGCAGCGGGTGATCTGGATCGGCTTTGATCTGCTGGACAGCAATTGGCCGCTGCGAGTGACCTTCCCCATATTCATGGCCAACGCCATCGAATGGCTGAACCCGGGGGGCGGGAGCGGGCGGCTGATGGTCAAAACCGGCGAGCCGGTGCATCTGGCCTTGCCGCCGCCCGGCCAAACCGCCCGGGTCCGCACCCCCGGCGGCGCCACCAAAGAGCTGACCCTCCTGCCCGGCGCCACCGATTTGGTTTTCACCGAAACGGACCTTCAAGGCGTTTACCGCTTGGCCACCGGCACGAATGTTTTCCAGGTCAGCGCGAACCTGCTCGATCCCGCCGAGAGCACTCTGGCCCCGCGCGAAGAGTTGAAGCTGGGCCCGCACGCGCGGGTCGCGACTTCCCAACGCCAGAGCGAGAACCACGAGCTGTGGCGAACCTTTGCGGCCCTGGGCCTGGCCGTGCTGCTGTTTGAATGGTGGTTCTACCATCGGAGGAGCGTATGAGCGACAACCCAGATCCCGGCCCGCGCCGGGATTCCAACTGGCCCCGCGATCCGTTCGCGCGGGAGGAAATGTTCGCCTGGCTCTTATGGGCGCCCATCGTGGTCATCGGGCTGCTTGGGGCGCTCTTCCTGCCAGCCCTCCAGTTCTTTCGGCCCGGTCCCAAAGTGGTTGTCTATTGCGCCCAGGACCAGGTCTATGCCGAACAGATCTTTCAGAAATTCCAGCGGCAAACCGGCATCCGGGTCCTCCCGGTCTATGACAGCGAAGCGGTGAAAACGGTGGGCCTGGCCAATCGCCTCCTGGCCGAGAGCCGGCACCCGCGCGCCGACCTTTTCTGGGGAAACGAAGAGTTGCGCGCCCGCCAACTGGCCCGGCGAGGCGCCTTCCCGGCAACCAACGGCCTGGCCTTTTTCGGCTACCGCTCGCGCCGGCTGGTCATCAACACCAACCGGCTGAACATGGCTTCCGCTCCCGCGGGCTGGCAGGCATTAACCAACCCGGTGTGGCGCGGCCGGGTCGCCCTCAGCTACCCGCAGTTTGGCACCACCGCCACCCACTTCCATGCGCTGCGCCAGCACTGGGGCGAGGCCGCGTGGCGCTCCTGGTGCCGCGCCCTGGCCGAAAACAAGCCGTTGATCGTCGATGGAAATTCCGTGGTCGTCAAAATGGTCGCGGCCGGCGAGGCCGTGGTTGGCATGACCGATTCTGACGACATAGCCGCCGCGCAGCGCGAGGGGGCGCCGGTGGCGGCGCTGCCATTATCTCCGGAGTCCTTGCTCATCCCCAATGCCATTGGGTTGGTGGCCGGCGGTCCGAATCCCGGTCCGGCCGGAGAGTTTTACAATTTTATCCAGCGTCCGGAGGTCGCCCGGAAGTTGGTTGAAGCACGGGCTCTGGAGGGGGTCTCCCCCGGCGAAATAACGCAGCCGCTGCTTAAACCTGATTGGGAGGCGATTCTCCATGATCTGGAGGCCACTGTGACCGTGTTGAACGACCTCTTCCTGAGATGAACTGGAGCCTGCTGTCAAATAGCCTCGCTGTCGGCGCCGCCGCCACCCTGCTTGCGGTGACCGCGGGGTTCTGGGTTGCGCTCCTGGCGTTGAGCTGTGAGCGGCGCATCCGCCTGGTGCTGGTGGGTTGCGGCATCATGGTCCTCGCCCTGCCGCCCTTCCTGGTGGCCAACACGTGGCTCCACTACCTGGGTTTGAACGGCGCCTGGCGGAGCGCGCTGCCGCTCCACATCCTCACCTTGCCAGGCACCGCCGGGGTGCTGGCCCTGCTGCTTTGGCCCATCACTTTTTTGCTCGTGCTCGGAAGCTGGCGGCAACTCCATCCGGCTCAACTCGAGAGTGATCCCGCGGTTCGCGGAACGCATCTGCTCCGGGCGCTGCTGCTCCCCCATGCCCGCGCCGCCCTCGCGCGCGCCGCTCTCATCACGTTTGTCCTGGCACTGAATAATTTCACCGTCCCGGCCCTGCTCCAAACCAAGGTGCTCCCGGCGGAAATGTGGATTCGCTACAACACCGAACTCAATCCGGGAGCGGCGCTGCGCCTCAGCCTGCCCCTGATCGCCGGCCCGCTCCTGCTGCTGTGGTTGCTGCGGCCGCGCGCGGTGCCCTGGAAACACACGCTCCGGGCGCTCCCGGCGGCGGCGGTCCGCCGGCAGCTTGGCGCACCGTGGATCTTGCTGGCGGCCGGCGTCGCCGCCCCGCTCGGCGCCCTGTCCCTGGCCTTGCCGCTCGGCCAGATTCTCACCGCCCCGCGCACGTGGACCGAACTGCCTCTGGCACTCGGCGCGGCGGGGGCCTCCCTGTGGTATTCATTTCTCTACGCTTCATTGGCGGCCACCACGAGCGTCGTTTTCAGCTTCCTGGCCTGGCGCGGGATCGCTCAGGGCATCGCCTGGTCGTTGTTCCTGCTGCCCGGCATGATCCTCGGCGTCGGCCTCACGGCGCTGCTGAACGCGTCCTGGACCTCCCTGCTGTATCAAACTCCGGCGCTCGCGCTCCTCGGCCTCACCCTCCGGTACCTCGCCGTGCCCGCCGGCGTGCTGTCGTCCGAGGCCCGGCGGCTCGATCCCGCGCTGGCCGATGACTCCCAATTACTCGGCCTGAATCTCTGGCAGCGTCTCCGCCACCTTTATTGGCCGGCCATGGCCGGCCCGGGACTCATGGCCTGGTATTGCGTCTATTTGCTCTGCCTGTGGGATGTCGAGACCATCCTGCTGCTGATCCCGCCCGGCGGTGACTCCGCCGCCCTGCGCGTTTTTAACCTCCTGCATGCCGGCTACAGCGCCCAGGTGAACGCCCTCTGCCTCGCGTTGTTGGGGCTCGGCCTGGCTCCCTTGCTGGTCATGCTGACGGTCTCGCGGCTGGGGCGCGGATGGCTTCCCAGCCTTGCCTCCCGCTGGCTCGCCCCGGCGCTGGCGGCGATCGTTTGCGCCGGTTGCACCCCGGCGCCGGCGGGCAAGGCCGCCCGGCTGTCCGGACGCTTCTTCTCTCAGGCCCAGGTCATTGCCACCCGCGGCGCGGGCGTGGCCGAGGTCAATAAACCACGCTCCGTGACCGTTGATTCCGACTTTAATCTCTACGTCGTGGACATGACCGGCCGGGTGCAGAAGTTTTCGCCGGCCGGCCTCTTCCTGACATCGTGGCAGATGGAGCAGACCGATCTCGGCCGGCCCAAAGGACTGGGCGTGGACCGCGAAGGCCTGGTGGTGGTGAACGAGCCCCATTATTCCCGCATAAATCACTTCAGCCCCGGCGGCGGGCTCGTCACCCGCTGGGGAAACCACGGCACGAATGGCGGCCAGCTCGCCTTTCCGCGCGCCGTGGCGGTCAACTCGCGCAACGAAATCTACCTGAGCGAATACGGCCTGGTCGAACGCGTGCAGCGCTTTTCCGCGCGCGGCGAGCGGTGGCTCGGAGCGTTTGGCTCCGCCGGCTCCGGCCCCGGCCAATTGAACCGCGCCGAAGGTCTTTGCATTGACGCCCGGGACCGGGTGTACGTCGCGGATTCCTGCAACCACCGCATCCAGGTTTTTTCCGCCACTGGTGAGTTCCTTCACGCGTATGGCAGTCCGGGCACCGGCACCGGCCAGCTCAGTTATCCTTACGACATCTGCGTCGATGCGCTCGGGTTCCAGTTCGTCTGTGAATTTGGCAACAGCCGCATTCAGGTGTTCGATCCCGATGGACGCCCCGTCGAGATCATCGGCGGCCCCGGCTCGGCCCCGGGCCGGTTCAACAACCCCTGGGGCGTGGCGCTGGACCCGGCCGGAAACCTTTACGTCGCGGACGCGCTGAACCACCGGGTGCAAAAGCTGATCCGGCGCGAGCCGCTGTCCCCCGCCCCCGCTCCGCCCAGTCCTCCGGCAACCGCTCCCGGCGCATGAACTTCCAATTCACCCATCCCTACCTGCTGCTCCTGCTGATTCCGGCGGGATTATGGGTGATTTGGTTCTGGCTTAGGACTGATACCCAGCTCTCCACCCGCCGCCGCCGGCTCTCCCTGAGCCTGCGCGCGCTGGTGTTGCTGGCGCTCCTGCTCGCCCTGGCGGGCCTCCAATCTCTCCTGCCGATCGAGGGCATGAATGTTTTCTACCTCCTGGATCGTTCCGACAGCGTCCCCGCCCCCACCCAGGAGGCGGCCCGCGACTTCCTCAACCGCAGCGCCAAATCCAAACGCCCTGCCGACCGTGCGGGCGCGGTGGTCTTCGCCAGCGAAGCCAGCATCGAGTTCCTGCCCAACACCGCCGTGGACCTGCAGAAAATCCAGGCGGTTGTCGGTTCCGAGCCGGCCAAAAACGCCTCGTGCTGCTGACCGATGGCAACCAAAACTCCGGCGACGCCCTCGAAGCCGTCGTTGCCGCCCGCCGGCTGGGAGTCACCGTTGATGTTGTTCCGCTCGGCGCGGCGCGGCCAAGTGATGTGGCACTGCAACGCATCGAGCTGCCCGCCCGCCTGAAACAGGGCCAGCCTTTCGAGCTCAAAATCTTTACTCACGCCGACCAGGAACGCGACGCGACGGTCCGCTTGTGGCGCAACGATCAGTTGCTCGGGGAGCAAAAGGTGCGGCTGACCGCCGGCAAAAACCTGCATTCGCTCCCCCAGAAACTGCCCGACCCCGGCTTCTACAGCTACGATGTGCTGCTCGATATCCCCGGCGATCCGGTGCCCCAGAACAATCGCGGCAGCGGGTTCACCGTCGTGGCCGGCGAACCCCGGCTGCTCATCGTCTCCGCCGACCCCGGTCCGGACCAGGCCCTCGCCAGCGCGCTCCAATCCGCCGGTCTGCAAACCAGCCTCGTGGGGCTCAACGCCTTTCCGATCACGCTCGCCGAACTGCAGACTTACGACGCCATTTTCATCAGCAACCTGGCCGCGGGCGACCTCGGCGCCGCACGTCAAAAACTGCTCGAAAGCGCCGTGCGCGACTTCGGTGTGGGGCTGGTCTGTGTGGGCGGGGACCAGGCCTATGCCGCGGGCGGTTATCGCGGCACCCCGCTCGAATCCGTATTGCCGGTCAGCATGGAGTTGGACAGCAAGAAGGTGCTGCCCGCCGGCGCCGTGGTGTTGATCATGCACGGCATGGAATTCCTCAACGGCAACCAGGTGGCCCGCGATTGCGCCCAGGGCGTGCTGGCCGCCCTCGGGCCGGGCGACGAACTCGGGGTCCTGCTGTGGGACGGCTCGGAACGCTGGCATTTTCCGCTGCAAAAAGTGGGTGATCGCCAGGCCCTGGCGCGCCAGATCGCCGGCATGAACCAGGGCGACCTCGGCAGCTTCCAGAATGTTCTCACCCTGGCGCGCGACGCCCTGAAACAATCCCGGGCCCAGCTCAAACACATCATCATCTTCAGCGATGGCGATCCCCAGGCACCCACGGCGGAGCTGCTGCAATCCATTGTTCAGGAGCGCATCACGGTAAGTTCCATCCTGATCGCCGGGCACGTCGGACCCGAAACCATGATCTACATGGCCGAGGCCGGACGCGGACGATTCTACAACGTGATTTCGCCGGAGGACCTGCCCCAGATCTTCATAAAGGAGACCGCCGTCATCCTGAAATCCGCCATTTACGAGGAGCCGTTCACACCCCAGGTGCGCGCCGCCACCGAACCCGTTCGCGGCCTTGCGGCCAGCGAGTATCCGCAGTTGCTGGGATACGTCGCCACCACCCCCAAGCCTCGCGCGGAGACTCCCCTCTGGACCGAAAACGGCGATCCCCTCCTCGCGCATTGGCATTACGGCCTGGGCCGCGCCGCCGCCTTCACCTCAGACGCCCGCTCGCGCTGGGCCAAAAACTGGGTCGGCTGGAGCAAGTACCGCCAGTTCTGGTCCCAGCTCGCCCAATGGAGCCTGCGGCGCACCGATAACGCGGATTTCGACGCCCGGATGGTCGTGGAGGCTGGCGACGGCCTCGTGTTGCTCGATGCCATCGACGCCCAGGGCAGCTATCGGAACTTCCTCAGCTTGCAGGTCTCCGTGGTGGATCCCAAAGGCGACCGCCAGACCTTGCCCCTCGAACAAACCGGTCCAGGCCATTACGAGGCCCGGTTCAAAACCCGGACCAGCGGGGTTTACATGGCCAACGTGATGGAACTGGCCGAGGGACGTCTCCGCGCCTCTCAAGTGCTCGGCGCCACCGTCAGTTACTCGCCCGAATTCAACACCGCCGCCCCGGACCTGAACCTGATTCGCCGCATCGCCGAACTGGGGGGCGGCAAAGTGCTCAACCTCGCCAATCCCGCCGCCAGCCCCTTCCTGCATGACCGCGCAAAAACCTTCCAGCCGCGCGATCTTTGGGAATGGTTGCTGCGCGCCGCGGTGATCCTGTTCGTCTTCGACATCGCCGTCCGCCGGGTGATGATCGATCGCGAGGAATGGGTGGCCGGCTGGCGTCAGGTGCGCCGATGGTTGCCGTTGGTCAAACCGCCCGCCAAAACCCCGGCGTCGGAGCCCTCCCTGGCGAATCTCCTGGCCCGCCGACACCAGGTTCGTTCTCAGCAACCCACCGCCCCAGCCCAGGGTGCGGAACGGCTCTGCCAACCGGCCCGCGAGCCGCTGCCCCGCGAACCTGAACCCGCCGGTCCGGAGTTGCCCGCTGCCGCCGCTCAACCTGATCCGCAGGCATCCCCGCCTCCGCCCGGCAGCACCACCAGCCGTCTCCTCGAAGCCAAACGCCGCGCCCAACGCAAAGACCGGTAACCCCCGCCACGGTCGGGTGATCCGGTTCGGCTCGTCACGCCGCCGTCCCTTCGAATGGAGAATGGGAGATGCGCTTCGCCGCTTTGGCCGGCTTTATCCCCCTCGTTTCCGCTGCACCAGAGCTTCATTCGGCGCGCCCTTTTTCATCGTAACCGGGGGCCGGGCATTATAAGTTACCGTCCATGTTATCGGGGCCAGGCTGGAAACCGGATGCGATTGTGCGCCTGCTGTTAGGCGTATTCGTTTGCATTTATGCCGGCTCGTTGGTCACTTCCGCGCTCGAATTCCATGCCGGGCCAACCAGGCCCGCCTGGCGGTTTTACACGCTTTTCGGTCTCGCGCTGGGGTGCCTGGGGGCCGCGCTGAGTTTATTGAGGCGCCCCTGGAACCTGGATGACTTTATGCGGCGGATGACCCCCATGCTCGCCGCCTTCTACCTGGGCCTCGCCTGCGGTTCACTGGCTCAGCGGATGACGGGCACGGTGCTGCCCTCGGTGCCACAAATGTTGATTGCGGCGATCAGCTTCCAGGGCGCCGCGCTGGCGCTGGCAGTCTTCTTCCTGCGCGAACACCAGGTGACCTGGGTGTCCGCCTTTGGCCTGGACCAGCGCTGGAAATCGGCCATTGTTACCGGCCTGCTGGCCGCTTTCCTTTTCCTGCCGCTCGCCTGGCTGCTGCAAAAGGGTTCGGCGCTGCTGCTGGACCGGCTGACCTTCCTGCCGTTCGGGTCGGAGGAGCAGCAGTCCGTGCAGACGCTCCGGGATACCACCGGGTTCACCCGCCGCGCCGGCATGGCGCTGATCACCATTGTGCTGGCGCCGATCGCGGAGGAGTTCCTCTTTCGCGGGGTGCTCTACGCGGGGCTCAAGCAAATCGGGTTTCCGCGCCTGGCCTTATGGGCCACCTCCCTGCTGTTCGCGGCGGTTCATATGAATGCCATGACCTTCATCCCGCTGATGGCCTTCTCGCTGGTGCTGGTGGCACTTTACGAGCGCACCGGTAATTTGCTCGCGGCCATCTCCGCCCACGCATTGTTCAATGCCATAAATTTCACACTGCTGATGATCAGCTCGTAAGCGGCCGCCCAGCATGCAAGAATTCGAACTCATCGACCGTCTCACCCGCTCCCTGCCCGCCCACCCGGCCGTGCAGGTTGGCCCCGGGGACGACTGCGCGGTGATCGACCTCGGCGCGCCGGATTCCCTCGTGCTGTTCAAAACGGACGCGGTGGTCGGCGGCATCCATTTCCTGCCGGAAACACCCCCGGAAAAGGTCGGCCACAAAGCCCTGGCACGCTGTCTGAGCGACATCGCCGCGATGGGCGGCACGCCGGTTGCCGCGCTCGTCACCATTGCCCTGCCCGCCGATTACGATCCAGCTTACATCGAGGCGATTTATGCGGGCCTGAAGGCGCTGGCGCAACGTCATCACACGGCGATCGCCGGCGGTGAAACCACCACCAACCCCGGGCGCATCCTCATCTCCATCTCGCTGCTGGGCACGGTCCCGCGCGGCCAGGCGGTGCTCCGCTCCGGCGCGCGGGCGGGCGACGCGATCTTTGTCACCGGCGAACTGGGCGGCTCGATCAACGGCAGGCACCTGGACTTCGAACCACGACTGGCCGAAGGACGCTGGCTCGCCGGGCATTTCTCCATTCATGCCATGCTGGATATCAGCGATGGACTGGCCGGTGATCTGCCGCACCTGCTGAAGGCTTCCCGGGTCGGCGCGGAACTGCTCGCCCGGGCCATCCCCATCAGCCGCGCCGCCCGCGCCGCCGCCAAATCCCAAACCGCCGCGAAACCAGCCTTGCTCGCGGCGTTGACTGATGGCGAAGATTTCGAACTGCTCTTCGCCCTCCCCCCTCACGTCGCGACCCGCCTCGAACCCGCGTCGCGGAAAGCCTTCCCCCGCCTCCCGCTCACCCGCATCGGCGCGCTCCTGCCGATCTCCCATCTCCCGGCTTCCATCTCCGAGCATGGCCACGACCATTTCGCCCAGCGCTGAGGACACCATCGCTCACGGTCGCGCCCTCGCCGCCACGCTCCGCCGCGGCGACGTGCTCGCGCTCTGCGGCGACCTCGGTGCGGGCAAGACGCATTTCGTCAAAGGCCTCGCCGCCGGCCTCGGCGCGAGCGCACCCGTGACCAGCCCGACCTTCACGCTCATCCACGAATACCTCGGCGGCCGCCTCCCGCTGTATCACTTCGATTTCTACCGCCTCGACGACGAAGACGAAGCGCTGAAAATCGGCTTCGACGAATACCTCGACGGCGACGGGGTGTGCGTCATCGAGTGGGCGGATAAATTCCCCGCGCTCCTCCCCGCGCCCACCCGCTGGCTGCGTTTCACCCATCACCCCGATGGCACGCGCAGCATCGCTGAAACGTAACCTATGGAGTGCGGCGATTTATCGCCGCTATGGTTCGCGGAGGCCGCCCGATTCGCACCACCCTCCAACGCACCACCCATCCATAGTGCCGATAAATCGGCGCACTCCATCGGCACCTTCCTGTCATGATCACCCTTGCACTCGACACATCCACGTCGCACGGCAGCGTCGCGCTACTCGCCGACGGCGTGCTGCTCCTCGATGAGCAGTTCAGCGCCGAGCGCAGCCACAGCGCGACGCTCTTTGCCGTGCTGGAAAAAGCGCGCGGCCTCGCCGAAATCGTGGATGTCATCGCGGTCGGGCTCGGGCCGGGTTCGTTTGCCGGGGTGCGAATTGCCATCGCCGCGGCGCT
>JBBQYD010000043.1:0-18468 GCA_038209025.1 Verrucomicrobiota bacterium
GGTTTCCACCTGGCTGCGCCGCCGGGTCAGGGGAGGTGAAATACCTCGCGAAGCGGCTTGCTCACGGGGGCATGGTCGGGATGGACTTCCATCAGCGGGGCCATGTAATCCCACCACTTGCGCACGATGGGCGCGGCGGGAAGCTGGGCGGCGGTATTTCCCTCCGCCAGCTTCTGCACCGCGAACAGGGTGAGCGTTTCCTCATCCAGGAAGATGGAATAGTCGGATACTCCGGCCGCCCGCAGCGCCGCGGCCAACTCGGGCCAGATTTCATCATGCCGCTTTTTATATTCGGCAAGGTTGCCCGGCTTGAGTTTCATCGTGAACGCATTTCGAATCATGGTTTCCTTTCCGGCGCTGGCGCCACCAAAGCCTGGCCATGACATACGCCAGCGATCCGGCCGCAGTCAAGCGGAGAGCGCCCCCATGCGGAAGCCCGTGGACCACGGGCCGCCCCGGATTTCTCATGCCTTTCATTAGGAATTTATCTGGCCATCGGGCGCCGGCAGTCCCAGAATGTCGGGAAGCCAAACTTTCAAAACCATCATAGCCATGAAACTGCTGACCCATGTCTGCGCGTTTGCTTTGCTCGCCACCTGCCTGAACGGCGCTCCCGCAAGCCGTCCCAACATTGTCCTCATTTACGGGGATGACATAGGCTACGGGGATTTTGGCTGTTATGGCGCTCGCGGGGTGCGAACGCCGAATGTGGATGCCCTGGCCGGCGCCGGGATGCGCTTCACCAGTTCGTATGCCTCCTCGGCCACCTGCACCCCTTCGCGGTATTCCTTGCTGACCGGGGAATACGCGTTTCGGAAAAAAGGCACCGGGGTGCTGCCGGGGGACGCCGCGCTGATTATTGAGCCTGGACGTCCCACGCTGCCGGCGTTGCTGCGCCAGGCGGGCTACCGCACCGGGGTGGTGGGCAAGTGGCATCTGGGCCTCGGCCCCCTCCTGACCCCGATCGATTGGAATGGAGACATCACGCCGGGTCCGCGCGAGATTGGCTTTGATTACTGTTTCATCATGGCGGCCACCGGGGACCGCGTCCCCTGTGTTTTTGTTGAAAACCAGCGGGTGGTGGGCCTCGACCCCGCCGACCCCATCCAGGTGAGTTACTCGCAACCGTTTCCCGGGGAGCCGACCGGCGTCTCGCACCGTGATACGCTCCGGTTGGACTGGAGTCATGGACACAACGAGGCCGTCGTGAATGGCATCGGCCGCATCGGCTATATGAAAGGGGGCAAGGCTGCGCTGTGGAAGGATGAGAACATGGCCGACGATTTCACCCGGCAGGCGCTCGCTTTCATTGAACGCGAAAAAGCGCATCCGTTCTTCCTCTATTTCGCCTTGCAGGATGTCCATGTGCCCCGGGTGCCCCATCCGCGCTTTGTGGGCAAGTCGGAGATGGGCGCGCGGGGCGATGTGCTGGTGCAGTTCGATCATTGTGTGGGTGAGATACTAGGCAAACTGGACGCCCTGGGCCTGGCCGCCAATACGCTGGTAATGGTAACCAGCGATAACGGCCCGGTGCTCGATGACGGCTACAAAGATCTGGCGAACGAAAAACTCGGCGGCCATAAGCCGGCCGGGCCATTGCGCGGCGGCAAATACAGCATTTTCGAGGGCGGCGCCCGGATGCCGCTGATCGTCCGCTGGCCCGGGCGCATCAAACCCGGGGTTTCCGACGCCCTTATCAGCCAGGTGGATTTCCCGGCCACCCTGGCGGCGCTGGTGGGGCAAAAACCCGCCCCCGGCGCGCTGCGGGACAGTGAAAATCTGCTGCCCGTGCTGCTCGGCCAGTCAAAGCAGGGCCGCCGTGAGGTCGTCCTGCACGCCAGCCTGCAGGCCCTGCGTCAGGGCCAATGGAAATTCATTCCGCCCGGCCAAACTCGTGAAAACCTGGGGCCGTGGAAGACCACGAAGATCCCGGCTCCCGGGCTGCTTTTCGACTTATCGGCTGACATCGGTGAAACTCAGAACCTGGCGGAGAAGTATCCGGAGCGCGTCAAAGCCTTGAGCGCGCGGCTGGCCGAAATTCGCGCTCGTTGAGCCGGCCCGCAAGTAACCACGTAGAATCATGAATCCAACCCGCGCTCTCTTATGGCTGTGCCTTTCGGCATTCATCGCGTGCGGCGCTGAGCCGCGCAAAAATGTGTTGCTCCTGATGGCGGACGATCTCAACGTTTCGCTCGGGTGTTACGGCAACCCGCTGGCACAGACGCCCAATCTGGACAAACTGGCCGCGCGCGGCGTGCGGTTCCATAACACTTATTGCCAGTTCCCGCTGTGCGGGCCCAGCCGCAACTCGCTGCTGACCGGTTTGTATCCCAACCGGACCGGCATTCTGGCCAACTCCCAAATATTCCGCCAAACCATCCCCAATGCGGTCAGCCTGCCCCAGGCTTTCCGGCTGGGCGGCTATTTCGCGGTGCGCATCGGCAAAATGTATCACTATAACGTGCCCACCTCGATCGGCACGGATGGCCACGACGACCCGGCCTCGTGGGAGATGGAGACGAACCCCGCCGGGTGCGACCGGATGGAGGAGCAGGAACTGATCTTCTCATTGAAACCTGGACAATTCGGCGCGACGCTGAGCTGGCTGGCTTCGGCCAACCCGGACAAGCGGCATACGGACGGCCTGCTGGCCAAAGACGCCGAATGGGTGCTGGAACGCTGCGCCAAAGAACCGGAGCGCCCGTTCTTCGTGGCGGTGGGCTTCTTCCGGCCGCACACGCCTTACGTGTCGCCAAAGAAATACTTTGAAAAATATCCGGCCGATACGATGCCCGTGGTTCGAAACGTGGCGGAAGACCGGGCCGACCTCCCGGAAGCGGCCCTGTTGAGCGGGCACCCGGAACAGGACACGATGAGCGACGATCTCCGCCGCCAGGCCGTGCAGGCGTACTTGGCGAGCGTAAGCTTCATGGATGCGCAGGTCGGGCGGGTGCTGGAGCGGTTGCGGAAACTCGGCCTGGACAAGAATACCATCGTGGTTTTCACCAGCGACCACGGCTACCACCTGGGCGAGCATGGTCTCTGGCAAAAAATGAGCCTGTTCGAACAAAGCGCGCGCGTGCCCTTGATCATTGCCGGACCTGGCGTCGCCACCGGCACGAGCAAGACCCCGGTGGCGCTCGTGGATGTCTATCCCACGCTGGCGGCCCTCTGTGGCGTTTCCGCGCCCAGGGATTTGCAGGGGCAAGACCTGGCGCCGATGTTGAAAGACCCCACCGCACCCGGGCGTGGCTGGGCGTTGAGCCAGGTCGTGCGCCGCGCAAATCGCGGGGAGAGCTATTTCGGTTATACGCTGCGCACCGCCCGCTGGCGTTACACGGAGTGGGATGGCGGAGCGCGGGGCCGCGAACTGTATGACCACGACCAGGACCCTGGCGAGCTGGCCAACCTGGCCCAATCCTCCGCGCATGCGGCGGAGGTTGAGAAACTCTCCGCCCAGCTTCGCGAGGCCGTCACTTTCACGTCACCGGCCCCGGGTGAAACCCCGGTCCTCCGCACCAACACCTGGCCCCCGACGCTCACCGGCGCTCCAGCGAACGCGCGCCGGCGCAGGTAGCGACGCCTGAGCCGCCTTCCAGCGGACCGGGCCAGGGCCGCCGCTGAATGGCGGTATGACACCACGCGCATTTCATGCTAGCGTCCCTGCATTGATTGGCTAACGAAAGGTAATTATGGAAATGCGGCAACTTGGAAAAAGCGGGCTGACCGTCTCGGCCATGGGGCTGGGCTGCATGGGCATGTCGGACTTCTACGGAAGCCGCGATGAGGCGGAGGCCGTGGCCACCATTCATCGCGCGCTGGATGCGGGCATCAACTTCCTGGATACCGCCGATATGTATGGCCGTGGCGCGAACGAAGTCCTGATCGGAAACACGATTCGCGGCCGGCGCGGTGAGGTGGTGGTGGCCACGAAGTTTGGGAATGTGCGCGGGCCGAATGGTGAGTTTCTGGGGGTGAATGGCCGCCCGGAATACGTGCGCTCCTGCTGTGAAGCGAGCCTTAAACGACTCGGCCTGGAGGTGATCGATTTGTACTATCAGCACCGCGTGGACACGCAGGTTCCCATCGAGGAAACCGTGGGCGCCATGGCGGAACTGGCGCGGGCGGGCAAGGTGCGTTTTTTGGGGTTGTCCGAGGCCTCCGCCCAGACCTTGAAACGGGCGGTCAAAATCCACCCGATTGCCGCCCTGCAAACCGAGTATTCCCTGTGGACGCGCGAGGTTGAGCCGGAGATTCTGCCGGCCTGCCGTGAATTGGGGGTTGGATTCGTGCCTTACAGTCCGCTGGGGCGTGGGTTTCTGGCCGGGAAGATCACCAAGCCGGAGGATCTGGAGCCGGGAGATTGGCGGCTGAAATCTCCCCGATTCGAGGCGGCCAACCTGGAGCGCAATCTGGGGCTGGTCAGGCGGGTGGAGGAACTGGCGAAAGCGAAGTCATGCACCCCCGCGCAACTGGCTTTGGCCTGGGTGCTCGCCCAGGGTAAGGACATCGTGCCGATTCCCGGCACCAAGCGGCGGAAATACTTGAACGAAAACATGGACGCTCTCCAGGTCCGGCTGAACCCGGCGGATTTGGAAACGTTGAACGCATTGGGACCCGCCGCCGGGGAGCGTTACCCCGCCGCCGGCATGCAAGCCGTCAACCGATGACCGGGCGATTGCCGCGGGGGGGGCGTTCCCGGTCCTTGCGTCAGGGCGCAATTCGTCCATTTTTCAAACACGCTGTAAGACCCTTTTCACCCTTTACCAAACCGCCCTTCCCGTAAGATTCTGAGGGCTGATGAGCGATCAATTACCAGGGCGGAAGCTTTGGCTGGTGCCCGGGATAGCCGGCGTCCTCGCGCTGGCGGCGCTGGTGCTATGGTTTCTGCATGGCCCGGGCAAGCCGCTGGCCCTGCGCGTGCCTGGTACGGACCAGGCGCCCGGCACGACCGGCGTCGGCGGCACGAACCCGGTGCTGAGCGGCAAGGTCATCCCCGGCCCCGGTCAGCCCGCGAGCCTGCCCGGCTCCTGGCCCGGGTTTCGCGGGCCGGGCCGCGACGGCATCAGCCCCGATCCCACGCCGCTGGCCCGGACCTGGGGGAATGGTGAGCCCCGTGAATTATGGGGCGTGGACGTGGGCGAAGGGTATGCCGGCGCGGCCGTGCTAAACGGACGTGTGTACCTGATGGATTACGATCGCGAGCGGAAATCTGACGCTTTGCGCTGTCTCTCGCTGGCGGACGGGCAGGAGATTTGGCGCTATGCCTATCCGATATCCGTGAAACGGAATCATGGCATGAGCCGCACGGTTCCCGCCGTCACCGACAAAGTTGCCGTGAGCCTCGGTCCGAAGTGCCACCTGGCGGTGGTCGATTCCCAAACCGGCGCGTTGAAGTGGGGAATGGACCTGGTCCGGCAATTTGGCACCACCATCCCGCCGTGGTATGCCGGGCAATGCCCGCTGATCGAAAGCAACCTGGTGGTGATTGCTCCGTCCGGGAAGGAGGTGCTCATGTTCGCCGCGGAGGCCGAAACCGGGAAAGTCCTCTGGCAAACGCCCAATCCGCGCGGTTGGAACATGACGCACGCCTCGATCACCCCGATCGAGTTTGGCGGCCGGCGAATGTACATTTATTCCGGGCACGGCGGGGTGGCCGGGGTGGCGGCCGACACCGGCGAACTCCTCTGGGATACCACCGAGTGGAAGATCAGCATCGCCACGGTTGCCTCGCCCCTGGCGCTTCCAGGCGGGCGCATCTTTCTCTCCGGTGGCTATAACGCCGGCAGCCGCATGCTCCAGCTCAAAGAGGCCGGCGGCAAATTCACCGTGGAAACGCTGTTCAAGCTGGAGCCGGAAGTATTCGGTGCCACCCAGCAAAGCCCGATTCTATACCACAACCATATCTACGGCGTGCGACCCGACGGTCGGTTCGTGTGCCTGACGCTGGAAGGTAAACGGGTGTGGCAGAGCGACGCCGGACAGCCGTTCGGTCTGGGGCCATTCATGCTGGCTGATGGCGTGTTTTTGGCGATGAACGACTCAGGCGTGCTGCGGATGATTGAGGCGGCGCCGGATGCTTATCGTTTGCTGGGTCAGGCCCAGGTGCTCAAGGGCCGGGAATCGTGGGGACCGCTGGCGCTGGCTGGCGGAAGGCTGATCGCCCGCGACCTCCAGCGAATGGTTTGCCTGGAAGTCGGAAAGAAGTGACTGCCCCGTGACCGGGGACGGCGGCAGGCTCCGCCTGGCGGCGGAGCCTGCCAACCCGGTTCCTGATTACTTGGCGATGGATTTCTGGAGGTCGCTGCCAGCTTTCTCAGCGGCTTTTCCAGCGTCACTTGCGGCGGCTTTTGCCTTGTCGGCAGCCTCGGTAGCGAGGGAGCTGATTTTGGCTTCCACCTGGGCGACCAGATCTTTGATTGCGTCTTGCTGGACGGGAGTCAGCTTCGTGCTTGCCGCCACTTCCTTGAGCGAGGCGACAGCCGAAGCATAATCGCCCGCCTTGATGGCGGAAACGGCCTTTTCCACTTGCGATTTCTCAGTCCCATCGGGCGCCGAGAAAGCGGCTTCGGTCTTCGCCGTATCCACGGTGGTGGAGGTGGAGTCGGCCGGTTTGCAGCCCGTCAGGCAAAGCGCCGAAAGGCCCGCGATGACCGTGAGGTTCAGGATGAATTTTTTCATTTGGTTTATTTCTGATGTCTTCTCCGCCGCTGGCAATTTGCCAGTGGCAACGGCAGAATCAGTAGCACAACGGCTGAACGATGTCACGAACTCGGTTCGCATGGTGAACGTCGCGCGGCCGGCTGGCCTGACATATTTAGCTTTTCGTTGGGCCAGAAGTTTACAAGAATGCCGCCCCATGGGTCAGACGAACACACCATCGATTCGCATGAAATATGAAACCGTCTCCCGCTGCGGCGGGAGTATTGTTGCCGGTGCGCTGCTGTGCATCGGCACGGCCGGGGCTTCCGAAAACGTCCCTTACCGGCCATTTGCCACCCGCGCCGAACTTCCGGCGAAGGGCAAATTCATCGCCGGCCTGGTTTATGAGGAGTCCGAAGCCTATCACATTTGGGCGGGGCGCAAGTCCCACGATGTCACCTGGGAAAAGGACGGGGAGGAGTACGGCATTGATATCAACCAGGGCTTCGTGACCATGGAATACGGGCTGAGGGAACAATGGGCGCTCGACCTGAGCCTGGGCGCCACGGCGATGGGCTCCAGGTCCTTCGCGGATGGCAAAACCGAGAGCACCACCGGGTTGATGGACGTCTCGTTTGGCGTGCGCTACCAGATTTTTAACGAGCAGGACGCCCCCTCCCAATGGCTGCCCACCCTGACCTTCCGCGCCGGGGCGGTTTTGCCCGGCACCTACGATGAGGACATCCCGTTCACCCCGGGTGTTCGCTCCGCTGCCATCGAGCCCGAACTCTTGTTTCGCAAACATGTCGGCTGGACCGGTTTTGGCATCTACGGGGATGCGCTCTACCGCTGGAATCGCACTACCCATAATGACCAATACATCACTTCCGTGGGTGTCTTCCAGCAGATCAAAAGGTGGGAATTAGCGGCCGGCTATCGCCACATGCAGAGCATTTCAGGCGACAGCATCCGATACGATCCCGCAGCTCCGGAGGATTTGTTCTATCCCCGGGCGGTGCGCGAGATCAACGATGCCATTGAGGCCGGGTTCAGCTACACCACCGCAAAACGCCATATTCGCTGGGGCTTTCATTCGCGGACCGTGCTGGACGGCACCAACAGCGACCAAAAGTTCTGGGTGGGCGGTTCCGTGGAGATGCCGTTTGGCGGGGAGAAGCAGGACTGAAACCAAGCGCCTTGCTAGTCACCCGGTTCGGCGGTTCCTGACCGGATGAACAGCAGGCGCAGACTGTTGAGCACCACGATGACCGTGCTGCCCTCATGCCCCAGGACCCCGAGCGTGAGCGGAATCCTGCCGAACAGCGCAAAGCCGACCAGGATGGCCACGGTGCCCAGGGAGATGACCAGATTCTGACGAATGACCCGGCGGGCGTTTTGACTCAACCGGAAGGCCGCCAGGAAGTTTTCGATTCGATCATGCATGAGCACGATGTCGGCCTGTTCGAGGGCCGCATCGGCACCCCGTGCGCCCATCGCCACGCCGACGTGCGCCGCCGCCAGGCTGGGGGCGTCGTTCACCCCATCTCCCACCATGGCCACCCGCCGCCCAGCCGCCGTGAAGCCCCTGATCGCCTCCACCTTTTGTTCCGGCTTCAACTCCGAGCGCACGTCCTTCAATTCCAACTTGCGCTGCAAAGCCAGCGCCGCAACCGGACGATCGCCCGTGAGCACCACCACGTGAAGACCCAGTTCCTGCAGCGACTTCAAGACCCGCCCGGACTGGGGCCGGATATCGTCCCGCAGCACTATCCGGCCCAGCAGATCCCCGTCTCCCACCCACACCTCCGACAACCCCCCGTCGGGTGTTGCCGGTGAGTTCGAGCGGTCGTTCAACCGGCGGTCAGCCTGCAACACGCTGGCCAGCCATTCACGGCGGCCAAGCATGAGGGTGGCCTCCCCGCGTTTTGCGCGGAGGCCCAAACCGGTGATGGACTCGAAATGGTCGAACTCGACGGGCGACAACCCCGCCCGCTTGCCGTGGCGCGTGATGGCGCGCGCGAGCGGGTGAGTCGAATGCCGCTCCAGCGAAAACGCAAGCTGCGAGACTTCCGCTTCCCGCCCCGGAGGAAAACTCTCGACGGTTTCCACCTGCAACTCGCCGGTGGTCAGGGTGCCCGTTTTGTCCAATGCCACCACGTTCACCTCCGCGAGTTTTTCCACCGCGGCGCCACCCCGGAACAAGATTCCCCGTTTCGCGCCCCAGGCGATCGCTGCCAGCACCGCCGAGGGGATCGACAGCACCAGCGCGCACGGCGAGGCCACCACTAGGAGCGTCATGGCCCGATACAACGCGCTTTCCTGGGCCGCCGACGACACCAACGGAGGTAGCCCCATCCCGAGCCACCACACAAAGAACATGGCCAGCGTGAGACCAAGAATGGCGTAGGTGTAACCGGTGCCGAACTTGTCCGTGAACCGCTGCGAAGGCGCTTTCATATGCTGCGCTTCGCGAATCAGCCGAATGATATTCTCCAGCGCACTCTCCTGGACGGGACGCAGCACCACGGTCTCGACGACCCCCCACAGGTTGATCGTGCCGGCCAGCACCGTATCCCCAATTCCTTTTTCGACCGGGGTGGCCTCCCCCGTGAGAGTGGACTCGTCACTTGCCGTCCTGCCTTTGACGATTTCCGAGTCCACCGGGAACTGCGCGCCGGGCTTGATGAGCAACCGCTGGCCTGCCTGGAGGACCTCGACGGGCACCTCGACTTCGTGCCCCCCCGCGTCTATCAGCGACGCCATCTTGGGCGCCGCGTTGAACAAGGCTCGAATCTCCCGCTGGGTTCGCCCCATGGCGTAACACTCCAGTGCTCCGGAACTCGAAAAGAGAAACAACAGCATGGCGCCCTCAGCCCAGGCGCCAACGGTCGCGCTCCCGCCGGCCACCGCCAGCATGAGGAAGTGGACGTCCAGGGCGCGCTCTCGAAGCCGCTGCCATGCCTCCTTGGCCGCGTAGGCGCCCCCCGCCAGAAAAGCTGCGGCATAAAGCACCGGAGACAATACGGGTTCCCGAAAAAAGTAAGCGGCCAAGCCCAGGGCCGCGCACAAGCCGGCGGCTATCGCCCGGGGCTTCCACTCATTTACCTCGGCCTCCGCCTCGGGAATGTGAATCTCCCGCGGCTGAATTCGCGGGACTGGAAACCCGCGCCAGCGCCAGAAGCGGGCCGCCGTGGGGCAGGTCACCCGGGCGACCGTCGTAGCGCCTCCCTCCCGGCTTATGGTAAAGCCCTGTCCAATGAGCGGTTCAAGCGAAACGCCGCAGTCTTGGCACCCGGCATTCGTGTGCAGCAACTGACAGCCTGCGTCCGCCTGTTCCGTTTGCGTTTTGATGACCGCCAGGGCAACGCGCTCGCCTAAAGCCTCATCGGCTCCCCGCCCAAACGTTGCGACTGAAACCCGGCCTTCAATCCCGTTGAGGGAAATTGCTTTGATGGCTGGATTGGCCGCCAGCGCGGCCGCGGCATTGCCCAGGGCGCATTGATCCGGGGCGGGCAAGCGTTTCTCGGGATGAGTGGTTTTCATTGAAGGTTTCACAAGTTAATTTTTAGACGCCCAACAGCGAGTGCGAGAGTTTTTCCACCAGGCGCAGCCCACCCACTGCGATGGCGCCAAAATACGCAATGGTCACCAGGAACATGAATCCCCCCGCCAGAAAGAACAGCCCGTCGCGCTCCAAAGCCCCGGCGGCCACCAATAGCACGGTTAACCCAGGCAGAAAATTGCTGAAGGGCACCGGGAGCGGCAAAAGCAGGAGCAGGCCGGAGATCATGATAAGGGCGCCCGCCAGGCGTTGAAACAACGACACTTCGTGGAAGAACACGCAGCGCGGCTTGAGGAAGTATTCCAGCAGCCTCACCACGCGGACGGCGGCCTCCAGCGCCCGGGCAAGAAACCGGGCCGGTAATTCCCGGTTCAGCAAGGTCTTCGGCAGCCACGGCTTTCTTCGCATGACCAGCCTCGCGCCAATCATGAAAATCACCAACCCCAGGACAACCGAGAGCCCTGGCAAGGGCACTGGTGAAAGAAACGGGAGGGTGATGAACACGAGCAGCAGATCGTACCCGCGCCCCCTGGTGGCCTCAAGGATGTCTCCCAGCCGGGCCGGGCGATCCCCAAAACTCGCCGCCAAAGCCCCCAATTCCTGAGAGAAAGTCAAATGCAGCCTGGGTTGTTCCGCCGCCGGAGCCGTGGCAAGAAGGCTGTTTGGGCCGGGGGGCGGCCGGCTCGGGGTGCTGGTTGCGGCGGTGGTACAAGTCGTCATCGGAGTGGCTCAAGGACTCGTTATTTTCCGTTCTTCGCGTGGTGCTCTCGTGGGTTTTTGGGGGTCTGGCTCTGTTTGCCCGGAGGGAACCCGCAGCCGAACCCAAAAGAACTTCTGGCTATGAAACGAAAGGTGAACACCCTGCAACTGACCCGCCAGCGCACGCACCAACCGCAGGCCGATCCCCATTCCGGGGTCCGCCGGTCGGGAGGCGTCCGCGGGACGATTTCCGAGCAGCAGGAAGACCGCGCCGGCCCGGGTGCGCACACGCAGCAGGATATCGTCACGGCCGTGCTTCAACGCATTGTTGAGCAGGTTGAACAGGATTTGCTTCAGGACACCGCGATCGATCCAGGCTGCCGCCTCGCCAGGACAGGACCAGAGAAGCCGCCGGCGTTCAGCGGCCGCCAGTCGGCTGAACGGTTCAACCAGATCCCCAAGAAAATCCTTAAGGTCAATCCGTTCCGGTTTGGTGTCGAGCCGGCCTTGCTCAGCGCGAGCGATGGTGAGGGCGGCTTCAACATAGTTGGACAGGCGGGCCAGTTCTTCCTGCAGGTCCTCGGCCAGGTCGGGGTCCATGGAGGCGGCGTGCTTGTCCACCTGGAGGCGCATCAGTTGGAGGGGGGTTCGCAACTCGTGCGCCACCTGGGTGGTGTATTCGTTCAACTGCATGAAGGAGGTTTGCAGGCGGCCGAGGAGTTCATTGAGGTGCCGCACCAATTGGGCAACTTCGGGCTCGGCATCGGGGGCGATAATCCGGTTGCCGAGGGTGGCGGGGCCGAGGTGGGAGAGTTGCAGATTGACATTGCGGACTGGCTTGGTCGATTGCCGTGCGATGAAATACGCCGCCAGCAAAGCCAGGGCGATGGCCGGCACCCCCACGAAGGACCAGACCTGCAGCAACTCCCCGAGAATGTCCTGAACCTCCCGGTCCGTGAAACTGCCGTGGAGAATCCAGTCTGGATGGGCGGGATGGGTCCGCTCCCATTTTTCCTTCCGCAACTCGTGGTCGAGATGCCAGTGGGCGGAGAAGACGAAAACCATCACGACCAGCAAAAGGCTGAGCGCGAACCAAAGCGTAAGACGCCACCGGAGTGATTTCATTTTGACTCCGGGGGAACGAGGGCGAAACCGAGCCCGCGCACCGTGCGGATGAGCGATGGCTGGCCGGGTTGATCCAGTTTGGAGCGCAAGTAATTAATGTAAACGTTCACCACGTTGGTGCCGCCATCGAAGTGCTGATCCCAGACGCGTTCGACAATCGCGGTCTTTGAGACCGTGCGAGGCGAGGACTGCGCGAGAAGCTCCAACAGGGCGAATTCCCGGTTCGTGAGTTCGATTGTCTGCGCTCCCCGGCGTACGGTGCGGGCGACCATGTCGAAGTCCAAATCCCCGAACCTCAGGGACTGGCTCACTTCACCGCGATTCCGTCGTCCCAGCGCCCGCAGTCGTGCCAGCAGTTCATCGAGGGCAAACGGTTTCACCAGGTAGTCGTCCGCGCCGGCGTCCAGGCCGGCGACGCGATCACGCACCTCTCCACGGGCCGTGATGAGGATGATGGGGATCGACAAGCCGCGCCGGCGGAACCCGCGTACCAGAGTTACGCCATCCACCTGGGGCATCATAATGTCGAGCACCAACGCGTCGTAAGAGCCATTGTCAACCGCCCATCTCGCCTCGGCGCCGTCTTCCGCGCAATCGACGATGTGCCCCGCACCCCGGAGCCCCGCGGCCAGGTGGCGCAACAGTTTAGGATCATCCTCTGCCAGGAAAACTTTCATATGCACAAGCGGTCGCCCGCCGGCGCCAGTTTATGATGCGTGGTCATGCGGAAGCATCAGAAAAGCGATCAATCCGCATCCCCCTGTTTTGGCCTGGCGCCCGGCGCTTTGGCGGGAATGGCTGCCGGTTCCGCGGCGGCCGGACCGTTGGCGGTCACTCGCACCCCGGCGCCCTGCCGGTAAACCAAGGCTCCGCCGCGATGCCCCGTTTGATGGACTCCGTAAGCGGCAGCCAGGGAGGCAACCGCCGTGAGCACACCCGCGGCGCGTGCGACCCGTGGCCAGCGGCCCAGGCAGGCCGCCCCAGCCGCAAACACCGCGGCCACAATCGTGATCGTCAGGGTTCTCTTCGCCCAGGTTTCATGAGCATCCAACAAGGTTTCCACCGCCGGTGTCTCGGTGGCCAGCAAGCCGCCGGCGGACTCACCCGTTTCGACGGCGGCCCAGGCCCCCAGAGCGCCCAGGGCCAGCAGCACCGCGGTGTACCGCGGAAGATGCCCGCCCCGCCAGCAGGCGGCGACCATCGCGGCCGCTGTCCCCAGCAGGATGAGAACGATGGGAAAATGAACGATGGCGGGATGCAGGGGATCTGGCACTAAATTCATAAGCAACCTTTCGCGGTGGCGGGGTACGCCCGCCTGCTCGTCAATCAATGCGAACGTACTCACTGACCGATTCCCGGCAGCTGCGGCAGTTCCGATCCGGCAGCTTGGTCACCGTGTAGCCGCACACCTTGCAGACGTAGATGCGCGCGTCATTTTTCTGCTCAAGATTATCCAGCGCCTGTTGGAACAGAGTGGCGTGCTCAGCCTCCGCCTTCTGGGCGTACAGCAGAGTGCGGATGGCTTCCTGGCTGTCATCCTGCCGGGCCTTTACAAGGAAATCCGGATACATGATGTCCCGTTCGTAGGTCTCTCCCTTGACCGCCCCCTTGAGATTCTCCGCCGTGGCGCCTGCCTTTACCTCGTCGAGTTTGAAGTCCTTGATTTTTCCGCCCAGGGAGAGGATGGCCTTTTTATGATTGGCCTTGTGAATGGCTTCGGCGGCGCTGGCGGCGCGGAAAAGTCGGGCGGCATAAGCCTTGCCCTCCTCGTCCGCCCGTTTGGCGAAGGCTTCATAGCGATGCTCCGCGTTGGATTCGCCCCGGAAAGCAGTCTCGATATTGTCGAGCGTTTGCTGGGAGACAGTGGCCCGGGCGGGAATAACCGCTGCCAGGATGGCGGCGCCGATCATCACGATGACACGTTTCTTCATAACTGCCTGTACCATGCCACAGAAAGATTGGAAACCCATTAGGCGAACATTAGAAATTCCTAATGGCGCGGCGTCCCGGCGCTGCCTCGCAAAGGCCAAGCCAGGGAGGTGGACGAGAAGACGAACCGCCGCGGCGTCCGCGAATCGGGACAGGGCAGCAGCTTCTTCCCGTTCCCGAAAGGGAGGCGCTCTTAGCGCGCTTTTACCGCGAGACCTGCGCTGCGGCGCCGGGGGCCGGGACGGCCTTGGGTGCATCCAGGGCGTAGCGCTGGTGCATGTATAAATCATCCGCCACTTCGTAGATCGCCATGCAGTCGTGCGCCAGTTCCATGTCGGCTTCCGACGGTGTTCCAGTAAGCAGGGCCATTTCAGCTCGTTTCGGCTCGCCCGTGTAGAACTCCAGATTTTGCATCAAACCGAGCACCACCATGCGTTCATTGGCCAGCATGCCGATATCGCGATTGTGATTGAGAAAAACGCGCCCGGGAGCGTCCGGTTGACGGAGCAGGTCGCGGCCGAAGAACAGGGTTTCATAAGGCCGTCCGATCAGGCCCAGGATGGTGGGCCCGACGTCTAAAGAACAACCGAGCGCCGCGATGCGTGCGGGTTCCCGTACCGCTGCCGGGCCCAGCACCACAAAGGGAATTTCATACGAATGGATGGGAATGGTCTGTTTGCCATAGACGCGGGCGCCGTGGTCGGCCACCACCACAAAGATCGTGTTGGTCCAGAACGGCTCCTGCCGGGCTTGCTCAAAGAACTTGCCAAGGGCGTAATCGGTATATTTAACCACGCTATTGCGCTTGCCTTGGGGGTCAGGGATTCGACCCTCTGGAAAGGTGTATGGGCGATGGTTGGAAACGGTCAGCATGGTGGCGAAGAACGGCTGATTCGCCTTGGATAGCGCGCGAAATTCTTCGAGCCCGCGGCCGAACAGGTCTTCATCGCACACGCCCCAGATCGTGCTGAAGAGCGGCTTTTTGAAATCGTGCTGTTCAATGAACTGATCGTAGCCATTGCGCACCGCGTAGGAGCGCATGCTGTCGAACACCCCGCGTCCGCCGTAAAGGAACAGGTTTGTGTAACCATCCCGGCGGAGCACCCGGGCCACGGTCTCCACGTTATCCGTGAGGTGCCGCTTTACAATCGAATCGCCGGGCAGCGGCGGGAAGGAAGACAGCACGCCTTCCATGCCCCGCACGGTGCGGTTGCCGGACGCATAGATGTTGGAAAACAGCAACCCCTCGGTCGTGGCCAGCTTGTCCATGCAGGGGGTCAGGGTGTTGGTCCGCCCAAGGCAGCCCCAGAAGGGGGACCCGAAGCTTTCCTCCAAAATGACCACCACGTTCAATTTCGGCAGCCCGGGGTTTCCCGCGACGGCCCGGCGGATGGAATGCCCATCCTCCAGGAATTTGGAGTTTGGCTCGGTCAACATCCGGCGCACGCGCTGGTAGGCCTCATCCTTGCCCATCGTTTGGTAAAACGCGGAATAATCAAGCTGGTGAGTCCAGAAGGCCGCGATGAACGAGAGGGTGCCGTCGTTGGCGATCTCATTCAGCGTGCGGTTGGTGCTGACATGCGGCCCTTTGAGGCCGATGCCGAAAGACAAAGCGAGCGCGACGGTAATGCAGACACCTAATGATGCCAGGAGCCGGCCCCGGGGTACCGGCGTCTCCCACATGGGCGCAAAGCGTTTCATCGCCGCCCAAAGCCACCCGGCCGTGGCGGCCAGGCACGCCATGATCACAATCCCGGTATGATAGGATTCCCAGATGTTTACGAACACCTCCTGCGGGAAAAGCAGGTAATCGACCGCCACCGTGTTGAACCGGGATTTGAATTCGTCAAAAAAGAAGTATTCCACCACCAGGAGGAACAGGATGAGAAACATGGCCAGGGCTCCCACGCTCCAAAACAGCCCGCGATGCCATCGTTTCGACCAGATCTTCTCCGGCAGCACGTACATATACAGCAGCAGGGGGGCCACATACCACAACCCAACAAAGACATCCCGCTGAAAGCCGCTTAAGAAGGCCAGTGCCACCTCGCCGAAAGGCTGGCCCTTGGGGCCAAAGGATGTTTCCAGGACCACCCGCAGGACGGTCCACCCCACCACCAGGCCCGCCAGCCAGAACAGGGCAAAACCGAGCCGGGAACGCGTCCAACTGGTGTTTGCCGTTTTGATTGCTTCGTTCTTACTCATTCGCTCTTTTTATTTGAACCGCACGGACCAGCCTTTATCAGACCCATTCCGCGAAAAATCATTCAATCGGTGATGAGTCACACCTCTGTTCACCACGCACACGGCAGATCAACGGTTTAGACCACCGCGGGCCTGGTCCACCGGTGACTGGTCTGCCGCTGCGCCGGGGTCGTCCCCGATCGCCCGATAAATGATCAGGATGATCAGCCACGCACCCAGCATGGTTACCAGGGTATGGCTCAGAAAATGGACACCCTTGGCCATTTGATACAACCCCATGGTCCATCCGAGCGCCAACCCGGCCAGCAGGCCGAAGAATTTCGCACGTTTTGACCGAAACACAAAGTACAGTGCCAGCAGCGAGAACCCGCCGGAGGCGTGACCGGCGGGAAAGCCATAGCCCCGATGCGGTTGCTTGTACCCGGCAGGGTAGGATTCAAAAACTTTGACATAGGGTTTATTGCCCCCATAACGCGTCAATTGATCGGGCCAATAGACATTGGTGGTATTCTTGAGGCCGGCGATGACCAGCGGCACCAGGGCCATCGAAAGGACAACCATCAGCAGGCGCTTCCGGCAGGCGCGCAAAGCCGGCCAGCGGAACGACGCGATCAACCCGATCACCAGGGCAACTCCCAGCACCACCAGGAGCACCTTGATCCCGGTGTAGAAAAACAGCCGCCCAACCGGGTTCTTGTCATCGACCATCCATTCGTGCGGCCGTCCCAGGAAGAACCAATCCTGGAGTTGCAGATCAATATTGGTGTTTTCGAACAGGATCAAGACTGCCGCAAGCAGCACGCTGGCCAGTAGCAACTGGCTCGTCCAGGTAGTTCGCTTCATGTGTTACTTCGCCCAGCAGAATAGACCAATCGAAAGCCAAAGTCAGGTGGTATTGCAAACGCGCCCAACCGGCCGAGGGTGTCGTAACACGGCGGCCTTGCTGGGCTATTATCTTGCTGCCCCTTCGGCGCGCCGGAAAGGCCAGCCAGATCACTGGAGCCGACCGGCGTTGGCGCGGTCAGTTCCGGCCCGCCCTTCGCGCTCAGGCTTGCCTCTCCCGCAGCGGTCGCTCCGCTTTTCGTTCGGCATCGTTCGCGCATTGATTTATGGACACAGCAAACAGTTCGATGATGGTTATCTTGAGCACTTGGTTTGGCCAAGCCTTGAAGTGGGGCGTTCCACAGTTGATTTTGGCGGTGTTCACTGTTCTCGCAGCTCGGCGTCACAAGATGCTCGGCAACCTTCAGGCACAGTTCTTAGAGGGGTGCGGGCTGGTTGACCACCCGCGCCTGCCCGGCCCGGTGCGGCCATCACGCGTATGAAAGCTCGCCCCCTTTTCTCGAAACGGTTAGGATAAAATCATGGCTTGGACTTATTTGTTTATCGCAGGGCTCCTCGAAATAGGATGGGCCATCGGCCTCAAATACACGGATGGTTTTTCCAGGCTTTGGCCGAGTGTGGCGACCCTCTGTGCCATGGTTGCCAGCTTCAGCTTGCTGGCGGCGGCGCTCAAGAGCATACCTGTAGGCACAGGCTATGCCGTGTGGACCGGTATCGGCGCGGCAGGCACGGCAATCATCGGGATGGTGTTCCTCGGCGAGTCGCGAGAGGTCATGCGGATTCTCTGCATCATGTTCATCATCGTCGGCGGCGTCGGCCTCAAGTTCGCATCCGGAGCGGGGTATTGACGATGACCAGGCAAATGCCGCCTAACCCCAAAGGGTTGCCTCAAATGCCGCTTAAAAAGGAATAACAATGGCACTCTACATCGTTCTGGAGAATAATAATCCGGGTTTCGACCCCTTCGTTAATGGCAAGGTGCTCGGCCAGTCGGAAAAGCAATTCGCAGAGGTGGCTGGACGTCTTGGGGTCCGTCCGCTGATGGAGTTTTTCAGTATTAATCCACAGGAGGCAGCGGAGTTCCTGGAGAGCGAAGGCGTGAGCGACGTCGCCCCCCCCCGCGGAGCAGTGGTTCTCCCCGGAGGACGGGCTCCAGACCGTCCAGGCCCTTCCGCGTGAGGTCCAGAGGGTTCCGGAGTTGGAAGCCGCAGAAGCCGATCTTCTTGAGTTTGAAGCCGTACTCCGGCACGCACTTGTGAAAGGAATCAGGTGGCACCTTGCAGTCGACTTCTAGGCATAACCCGAAAGGGTGTATTGCTGCGGAGCGCAGCGGAGCCAGCAAATACGCCCGTAGTTGAACCAGCCCAAATCAGCCCGCGATGGAGAGTCGCGGGCAGGATGGCGCTTGTGTTTGAGCGGTGAGCTCTTTTTGAGGGAGGTTGGAACTCAATGGCGCCTGAGAA
>JBBQYD010000044.1:0-18076 GCA_038209025.1 Verrucomicrobiota bacterium
GCGGGCCGCTTCTTCCGATTGAAACGCCTGCATTTCATTCACAATGTCGTTCTCGTTTTTCAGCCCGTTAAGCCTAAGCTGAAGGTTTTCTGGAATCGAATCCCAGTATTCCTGCGGCACTCGTTCTCGCGCGACGAGAATTGGGCCGGTGCCGTTTTGAACCGCCCGCCGCTGGATCGCTCTCTGCATGGCTTCGTGCCGCGCCTGCATCGTTTCGTCGTAGAAAGCCCAGAACTCCGCGAGAATAGATTCCCCGTCCTCCAGTTTTTTGTCCGCAATGCGCTGAGAAAGCTCTGGCGGAATCATCCTATTGGCGAAGGGCGGGAGAAAATCCGCCGGTATGGTGACTGCCTTGCCTGACGCGGCGGCGTATCGAAGCACGAGAGGTTGCTGTGACTTTTCAATCAACTGAATGGTCCGACGATCTCCGGATTCGACAAACGGATTCATGTAATCTCGAAGCTCATCTACAAATTCCTTCGTTGCTTTCTCCATCGCCGCCGTGTCGGTGCTGTAGTTCATCAGCAGATGCAGTCGGACTTTCTTGTCCTGGAAATAGGCGTACCCGGCGCCGTGCGGAACGTAAAGCTGCGCGAGCTGGTTCCACATTGCGTTGCGCCGCTCCTGCTCGCCCTCGTTTCTTGCGAGTATCTGCATGTCATGAATGGTTTCTTTCCACATCGGCGTCTCTGGCAAATACCGTGCGGCGGTCGCCCAAGTGTCAGCCTGTTTGTCGTACTGCTTCATGCTTCGCAGAACGGCCGAACGCGTGAGGAGCGAGTGTCCGAGAATTTCCTTGTTGCTCAGCGGTTCGAGATGTTTCATGCCGTTGACTTCATCGTCGTTCAGCTTTAGTTCCCAGGGATTCTTGTATTCGTCATCGGAAGGCGTCAGAAAAGCCCGATGTTCCGTCGCCTCGACGTTCAGGTGTTTTCCATTTCCTTCCTCGTAGCGAACATAGAAGTGCGTCGCCGTTGTCGCCAGCGTTACCGGATAGCCCAATCGGCGCGCGAGCGCCACATACAGAAAAGGCATCGAAGCGCATGTGCCGTAATGCTTCGCGCCGATGAGGCCGTGGATGAAAACGTCTTTGGAATCACCAAAGAATTCCATTTCGGCTTTGTCGGCCCGAAGTGTGTGACCGTTCTCAAGCTGCTTCTCTCGTTCAGGATTATATCGCATCCGCAAATCCTGGCAGAGGAAAGTCGCCAACATCGCCATGCGGAAATACGCGAGGGAATTCTTGAACCGCTCCGGATGCTCGTCAAACAGGTGCCGGTTCCGCTTAGTTTCGCTTTTGACGTATTCCGCCCAGCCGTCGAGTGTTCGGATGCAATAGTCGAGGTCGAGGTCTTCCGATCCCTTCAAGCCTTCCGCGCAGAGCAAATCAATCCGGGCAATGTCAACTTTCTCAAGTTCTTCAGGCGGCATCGCCAGAAGTTCCGCGAGATTTTCTGGCTACTTGAAAGTTTCCGATTGAGCGCTACCGGAGGCCTTTGGAACAGCATTGGTTCTGTCATCGGCTGCAAACGCAGTGACGCACCAAAGCAAAACAACTACGGCTGCAATTGGAAATCGCTTGGCACCCGACCTAGCATGGCGAGTTGAACCCATACAAGTCGCTTCGCCGCCGATTGTGCATCCGCCTTTCACCATCGGCAATATCGAACTCTCTGGTGTCGAACTCTCTGGAAGCGTCCGGATTATGCCGAGTTGGAGAAATGAAAAAGGGGTGATTCCTTCGGCTTTCGCTGGAATCATCCCCTGAACTCGGCATAATCACGAGCTTTTGAACGCGCCTCAGGCCGTCACCCGGCCTGAGTGTGAGGTTGCCGCCGTTCAAAACAAGCTGTTCGCCACCATGCCCATGATGCTGAGCGGCCCTTGGTCTTCCAAGCCTTCGGTCGCTTTGTCGAGCTTCTGCATCGTCATTTTGGCATTCCTGTAAAGGTCCTGATCGTTGATCAGCTTGCCCACCGTACCCTGTCCCTGATTGACCTTTTGCAGGACCTCTTTCAGGTTCGTCATGGAAGCGGTGGCTTCCCGGTAGAGTCGCTAATATTTAAGCAGCAGGCCCCCCGTGGCCAGGCCGGAATTGGGCATGTCCACCACCGAGCGCGCGTCCGCGACGGTTAAACGCACCTCGGCCGCGACATCCTGGAGGTTGCTCACCGAAGTCAGCGCCGAATTATACAGCGTGTCATCCTGGATCAGCTTGCCGATGGTGCCCTTGCCCTGGGCCATCTGGGTGGAGATGGCCTGGAGATTGGCGATCGTGGCGGTGATCGGCCCCTGGTTGGCTTTGATCGTGTCAATCATCGGGGCCAGCAAGGTGTCCAATTTCAAACCGGTGAAGCTCTTGGTGAGGTTCTCCACCCCGCCGGCGACACTGTCAATTTTCGCCATTACCGCGCTCAAATCCGGTTGTTCCGCTGTAGGCAGGTAGTCCCCCGGTCCGGCAAGCGAAGCCGCCGTGGTGCCGAAATCGATGGAAAGAAAGTTCTGGCCCATGAGGCCGGTGAACTTGACGGTCGCCGTGCTGTCGGTGCGCACCTTGACCTCGCGCTTCATTTTGAAAGTCACCAGCACTTTGTTCTGCTCTTCCTGCAGGAGAATATCCTCCACCCGGCCCACATCGACCCCAGCCATCTTCACCCGGTCGCCACGCTTCAGGTCCTGCACGGTGTTGAACAGGGCTTTGAGCGTATAACCGCGCTGGAATCGCTCCATGCCGCCCAAGGTCTCGATGATTAGCACGGCGGCCAGCATCGCCAGCACAACAAAGATGCCGAGCCGTGTTTCAAGAGTGTTTTTCATAGTCAGGTGGTCAGGTGTGCGCCGGCCGTTTCACTCCGGCGCTTAAAAACTGTTGGACGAGCGGAACCGTGCTCTGCCGCACTTCCTCAGGGGTTCCGATCGCTAAGAAGCGGCCTTCGTCAATCACCGCGATCCGATCGGCAATGCCGAAAGCCAGATCCCGGTCGTGCGACACGACGAGCGACGTCACACTCGTACGCTCGTTGAGCTTCACGATTTCCTCGGCGACAACCACTGCGGATAAGGGGTCGAGCTCGCTGGTTGGCTCGTCATAAAGCAGGAGTTGCGGCTCAATAACCAGAGCCCGGGCAATGGCCACCCGTTTCTTCATGCCGCCAGACAGCTCGCCCGGCATTTTGTCTTCCGTTCCGTCCAAACCCACCACCTCCAGCTTCTCCGCAGTGATCCTGGCGATTTCCTCGGGTGTTTTGAGTTGGTGTTCAGAGAGATACAGGCCCACGTTTTCGCCCACGCTCAACGAGTTGAGCAACCCGCCGGATTGGAAAACCATCGCCACGCGATAGCGGGACAGCACATCCTCGCCCAAGGGAGCGCCGTTGATCAGGATCTCCCCGGCGGTGGCCTGTTCCAGGCCGACGAGATGTCTTAGCAGCACCGATTTGCCGCTGCCGCTCGGGCCCATGATGACGAGAATCTCCCCGGGTTTAACCGAGAAATCGAGGCCGCAAAGAACCTCTTGCAAGCCGTAACTTTTACGCAAGCCGCGTACTTCCAAGCTAATCCCGGATGGTGGAACTGAGTTATTCATCAACGCAAAAGAATGCGGGTCAGGATGTAATCAAAAATCACGATCAACACGATGGAATTCACCACCGCCTTGGTTACCGTCCGCCCGATGCCACGCGGTCCGCCGCGGGTGACCAAGCCCTGCTGGCAGGACACCACCCCGATAATCAGCGCGAAGATAAAGCTCTTGAAAACGCCGTTCATCACATCAGACAGCCGCACCGCGTCCCTCAAATCACCAAAGAACGACACAAAAGAAATCGCAATCCGGTCATTGGTCGCGGAAACCAGCGCGCCGCCCAGCCAGCCAACCAGCACCGCAAAAATCACCAGCAACGGCAGCGCCAGGGCCATCGCCACGACGCGCGGCAACACCAGGTAGTGAATCGGGTTGATGTTCATCGTGCGCAGCGCGTCAATTTCCTGGTAAACCCGCATCGACCCGATTTCCGCCGCCATGGAGGAACCGATCCGCCCGGCGATCAGGATGGACATCATCACGGGCGCCAGTTCGCGGCATATCGACATGCCGACCACGGCGCCAACCGCCCCGGTAAGCCCGCTTTCCACGAGCAACGGCCCGGTCTGGAGCGCGATCACCGCCCCGATGAACAGTGAAAGGATGCAAACCATGAACAAACTGGCGTTCCCAATCTCAAAAAGCTGCTCGAAGACCTTGTGCCGCTGGCGCCACGTCACGGGCAGGGCCATGATAGTGCGCCAGAACAAGATCAACATTTCGCCTATGTGATGAAACATAACTCGGAACCTATCTGCCAGTTCGACACCCGGCCTGGGTATGGCCGGACAGGTATGGCACTCTATCCAAAATCGGACAGTAGTCAAACCTGCAACGACTACGGTTCCCTTCAAAAAGGGTGGGTCACCGGCATTCTTAGGGATGCGTGGCAGTGGTTCTGCCCCGACGCCGGATGGCTTCACCCCGGTCACTCTGGCTCACGGCTGCCATAAAGACCAGCAAACGAGACGTGGATGCGTGGCGACCCCTGCTTAAAGAAACAGCGGCTTGAGGTGCCGCTCATAAAGGTTCTCGGTGACATTCCGGGCCACCACGTCGCGATTCGCAGCCAGGGCGCCGAGGTAGGACTCGCCTTTTTTGGCGGCAATTTTGTAGCCCACATGCAGCAACTGGCGCACGTGCGGGTTGAACGCTGGATGGGCCGGGTTGTGGCGCAACGCGGCGACGTATTGCGCCGAGGTCCAGTTCTGAACCGCAGCCGCGCCGGGCAGTTTGGAACGATCGATGTCGATGACCGTGGCATACGGCGCGCACAGTTCATCCACATGCTCCAGGGCGGCGGCGTAAATATCCTTCGCCAGCGCCAGCCCATCGCCGCCGGCTTCCGCCAACCCGATCAGCTCCTCCAGCCAGGTGGTGCCGGCGGTTTTGAGGTGCAACCCGGCATCGAACCGCGCCAGCGAGCGGCGGATAGGCCCGTAAATCGAGAACTTATCGCTGCCGGAATGCACGCTCAGCTTGAGCGTGGGCGCCAGTCCGTATTCCTGGATCGCAAACTGGATCACCGCCAGATCGTCGCCAAACTCCTTCTCGAACTGCGTGATATCACCCACGTAATCCACGCCCTTGTTGAAACGCCCGGTGAATTTCGGCGCGATCGTCTGCAGTGGAATGAACTGGTCCGCCAACGCGGCCAGAATAACCAGCAATTCGGGCGGGGTCTGGGAGCTGTCCGTTTCGTCCATCGAAACCTCGGTAACAAAACTGGCGGCGCCGTTCGCCAGGGCAATATGGCGGTAGATCCTGCCGGCCTCCTGGGTGGCCAGGAGATACTTGGAGGCAATGCGCTCCACGTCCTCCCGGGTGGTGTGGAACGGCGCGGCCAACCCCGGCACCGCAATCGTGCCGATCAACTCCGGATGCCTGCGCACAAAAGCCCGGGCATCCTCGCCGATAGCCGGGCGGCCGATGGAGTCCGCCACATCGATGGTGTAGAAATCGCAATACGGCAGAAACCGGTCCACCGTTTCAATGCGGATGTGGTCAGCATCAACGTGGTAAGGCTTTTTCCAGCCCAGGGCGGAGACGGCGTGATCGGCCGCAGCGCGGGTGGTGGCAGGCTCGGACCCGATAGTGGCGTGCTCCCGGTTGGACTTGTTCCAGACCGGGATGACCTGCACGCCAGCCTCCGCGGCCATCACGCAGGCGCGCAGTTGCGCCTCGGCCTGGCGGGCAAAACGGTCTCCAACTCCCAGCGAATACTTTTCAAGTTTGAGATAGGCAGGCATAGCTAGGCGCGATTCTACCAACCGCCGCGAATTTCGGCACCCATTTTTCTGGGGCGCCGCAAATTCTTCAGTCCCCGCCGGGAACCACGCCCGGGACAAATCACCAAAAGTTTCAACATTCGTGTTTACAGGTTGGGAGCGGTTGCTAAGATCGGCCACTGAACTCGGAAGCAACATGAAAAAGATCGAAGCCATTATTAAGCCGTTCAAACTGGAGGATGTGAAGGACGCGCTTTCCGCTCTCGGAGTGGAAGGCATGACCGTTTCTGAGGTGAAGGGTTTCGGCCGCCAAAAAGGGCATACCGAGATCTACCGCGGCAGCGAATACACCGTGGATTTTCTGCCGAAGATAAAGATTGAGGTGGTGCTGGCTGATCCGATGGTCACCGCCGCGGTGGAGGCCATTGTAAAAGCGGCCAAGACCGGCAAGATCGGAGACGGCAAGGTGTTCGTCAGCGCGGTTGAGAACGCCATTCGCATCCGCACGGAGGAAACCGGCGAGCAGGCAGTTTGATTTTGGACTTAGAAAGTCCCCCGCCCCTGCGGCGGGGGACTTTTTTGTCTCTTGAAACCGTAACCGGACCGTAACACAGACTCGATTCCATGAGCACACCCAAAAGCGTGATTGAACTGGCCCGGAAAAGCGGGGCCAAGATGGTTGACATTAAATTTGTGGATTCCTTCGGAACCTGGCAGCACTTCACCTGTCCCATCCGCGAGCTGGTCGAAGAAGTCTTCACGGAGGGGTTTGGTTTCGATGGCTCCAGCATTCGTGGCTGGAAGAGCATTGAGGCCTCCGACATGCTGGCAATTCCCGATCCCGCCACGGCGTTCATCGACCCCTTCTGCGCGGAACCCACGCTGAGCCTCAATTCGACCATCGTGGAAACGGACACCCGCGAGCCCTACACCCGCGACCCGCGCGCCATCGGCCAGAAAGCTGAAAAATACCTGGCCAGCACCGGCCTGGCGGATTCCGCGTTTTTCGGGCCGGAAGCGGAGTTTTTCATCTTCGATAACGTTCAATACGACTCCAAGCCCAACGGTTCGTTTTACACCGTTGACTCGGATGAAGCGGTATGGAACACGGGCCGGGATGAAATGCCCAACCTGGGCTACAAGATTCGCCACAAAGAAGGCTATTTCCCGGTGGCCCCCGCCGATGCCCAGCAGGACATCCGCACAGAGATGTGCCTCACCATGGAAAAACTGGGGTTGAAAATCGAGCGCCAGCACCATGAAGTGGCCACGGCCGGCCAGGCGGAAATCGATTACCGGTTCGACACCCTCGTGCGCGCCGCCGATGCGATGATGGTCTTCAAGTATGTGGTCAAGAACGTGGCGCGCAAGCACGGCAAAACGGCATGTTTCATGCCCAAGCCGCTCTTTGGTGATAACGGCTCGGGGATGCACACCCACATTTCACTTTGGAAAAAAGGCAAACCGCTGTTCGCGGGTAACGAATACGCCGGGTTGTCCCAGATGGCCCTTTATTTTATTGGCGGCTTGCTCAAGCACGCCAAATCCCTGTGCGCGTTGTGCAATCCCACGACCAACAGCTACAAACGCCTGGTGCCGGGTTATGAAGCCCCGGTGAACCTCGCTTACTCGGGCCGCAATCGCTCCGCCGCGGTGCGCATCCCCATGTATAGCGACAACCCCAAAGCCAAGCGCATCGAGTACCGCCCGCCGGACCCCGCCGCCAACCCCTACATTGCATTCTCCGCGCTGCTCATGGCCGGCCTGGATGGCGTGCTCAACAAAATCGATCCGGGCGAACCGCTCGATAAAAACATTTACGAACTGCCGCCGGAGGAGCTGAAAAAGGTCCCGAATGTGGCCGGCAGCCTGGGTGAAGCACTCGATGCGATGGAAAAGGACCATGAATTCCTGCTGAAAGGTGATGTGTTCACGCAGGACTTCCTGGATATGTGGGTCGCCGTCAAGCGCAAGGAAAACGACGCCCTGCGCCTGCGTCCGCATCCGTACGAGTTCTTCCTTTATTACGACGTATGAAATGCCCCGCGGCGGCGTGCGTAAAACCGGGCGCGCCGCGCTTGGAATCCTGATGTGTCATGCAAAAAGCCTTGATTTTATTGGGTAAAATCCATTGTGAATAACTCGTGAATAAGAGTTAATATGTTGTCCTCGCCACTTGCTGACGCATGCCCTAAAACCTGTGCGCGCTCAATGGACTCCAGTGAGCGACGCTACAACTCCCGGCCAGCAGGTCTCGAGAGGAAGCGTCTTTACTTTTGTATTCGGTTAATTGCTAAGGATTTACAATGACTTTCGACAGCCGGCATGCAGTTTTTTTGGTCGTTTATCGCAAAGTTGCGTTAGCCGGCCTGAATCAGCGTGATAAATGCGCGAGAATAGGGCAGAATCACGGAGCCGAAAGCGGGTTAGTGAATAAACCAGCCTGAAATTGGGCATTTGGATAATATATGCAAGTTTCCGCTGATACCATTTGGAGTTCGGCCCAGGCGCATCTTCGCACGATGCTCAGCCCTGATATCTACAATTTGTGGTTCGCCCCGGTAAAGGTTTTGAGCGCCCCGGAAGGCGACCGCCTGACACTCGAAGTTGCCAATGATTTTTGCGAGGTATGGCTCAAAGACAATTACATGAGCCTGCTCCGCGATGTCGTCAGTCTGGCCTCGGGTCGGCAGATGGAGATCAAGTTTCAAGTGCAGAACGCGGCCATCCCCGCTCAAACCCAGGCCCAGGCAACGGTCACCGCCGCCGCGCACCGCTCCCGCTCCAAGGCACATGACGGCCCCGCGGAGCGCAACGGGTCATCGCCCGAGTTAAACTTCAACCCCAAAAACACCTTCGAGAGCTTTGTTGTCGGCAACAACAACAACTTTGCCTACGCCGCGGCGCTGGCAGTCGCCCAATCACCCGGCAAATCCTATAACCCGCTCTTTCTATACGGCGGCGTGGGGCTGGGCAAGACCCACCTGCTGCACGCCATCGGCCAGCATGTGACAGCCAACAAGACCAACGCCCGCGTGGCTTACGTTTCATCGGAGAAATTCACGAACGAATACATCGAAGGGATTCAGAACAATCAACTCGGCAAGTTCCGGAAGCGCTACCGCCAGACGGATGTGTTGCTGATTGACGACATTCAGTTCCTGTCCGGCAAAGAACGTATTCAGGAGGAGTTCTTCCACACGTTCAACGCCCTGCACGAGTCGCACAAGCAGATCGTGCTGACGTGTGATCGCCCGGCCAGCGAAATTCAAGGCCTGGAGCACCGGCTGGTCTCCCGCTTTGAATGGGGGCTGGTCACGGACCTCCAGCCGCCGGATGTCGAGATGCGCCTGGCAATTCTCAAAAAGAAGGCCCAGATCATGGGCGTGGAGCTGGCCGCACCGGTCATTGAGTTTCTGGCCAACCGCATCCGGACCAATATCCGACGCCTGGAAGGCGCGCTGATCCGGGTGGCCTCCTACGTCGCGCTGACCGGCAAACCGCTTTCAATCGAGGTGGTGGAAGGGTTGCTCCGGGAAATTCTGCACGAGGAGGGCCGTTACTCCGTCAACATCGAAGTCATCCAAAAGAAGGTTGCCGAACACTTCGACATCCGCCTGGCCGATATGACGAGCAAGCGCCGTCCTGAGAACATTGCGTTTCCCCGTCAAATCGCGATGTTCCTGGCACGCCAGATGACCGAGAACTCGCTCAGCTCCATCGGCGAGGCTTTCGGCGGGCGCGACCATGGCACGGTGCTGCACGCCTGCCGGTTGGTGAAAGACCGCATGGAAGTCGATTCCAACGTGCGGCAGGTCGTGAGCTATCTCGAAAAGCAGCTCATGCGCTGAGCTCCGGACGGTCCGCCCCGAGGGGCCAGTCGCCAGACCGGCTTGCCCCCACCCTGCCCCGGTGTCCGCCTGGAATCCGGCTAAAGTTTCACCGTTCGAGTCTTGCGGTACGGCCCGCCAATCTTCGACTGCCGGTAAAAATCGGCCTCCCACTGGCCTGACGTTACCCGAAAGCGAAGAAACGTGGAGGGCGCGCCGGGGTCACCCTTTCCGCGCGCATGACCCGCATCGATTTGCCAAACCCCGCCCAGGTTCGTGATTGAAGCATTATGGGTGTGGGCGCAGAGATAGGCCTTCACTTTCTGGTCGAGCAGCAATTGATGAAACCGGCGGCTGTTTTCCGGATGCGCGTTCAATGAATCCTTTTCGTGCCGGAGGCGGTTGTTATCCATATCCGGCACGGCCACGATCGGCTCATGCCCGACCACAATCAGAGTTTTCTTCCGGTTCAGTTGCAGGTCCTCCTTGAGCCAACTGTAGAGCGTGTCCACCACATCTCCGTTGCTGCCGACATCCTTCTTGCCATTGAAATACTGGTTAATGACCGCGAAATGCGCCTGGCCGCAATCAAATGAGAAAGTGGTTGCTTCGCTGCCGGCCGGCCCGCGCCGCACCAGTCCCGGGATGTCGTTGCTGCCCCAGGCCCGCAGCCATTCCATGTCCGCCGGAGTCTCCGCCTCATGATTGCCCACGACCGGATACCAAGGGTAGGCGGGTCCGAAATACTTGTCGAGAACTGTCCGGATGGCCTGGGGCGGATCGATGTCCCCCGGGCTGATCATGAACTCGCCCGCGCCCGCGTCACGGATGGCTTCGCAAGCCCCCGAAAAGTAATCGTGCCCGGCGTTTTTGCCTCCCGCAAACTCGCGGATATCCGCCGTCACGATGAACGAAAAGTCGCGCTCCGCCACCGCCGCGCGCAGGGACAGCACCCCGCCGAAAACCAGGGCCAGCAGAAGCAAAACGTTTCCAAACCTGAAGTTTACACGGTCTTTTGACATCAGTTTATGGTAGAACAAGCGCGCGCGCTTGTCGCTTCAAAACCGTGCCTGGACGGAGAGTCAATCCGGCCCTGCGCGGTTGACTCGCTACCGAGGCCCGGTGACTTTGCAAGCCAGCGGACCGATCGTCTCGCCGGAGGGGGTGTGGAACGGTTCGGCGCCGAAATTCACCGTCACTACCTGGCCGCTGGCAAATGCCGTTTGCTGCACGTTGCGATCCGGCGTGAGAAAACGGTGATCCGTCATTTGCGAGTAACCGCTCTGACGGATATGCGGGCAGGTGTTTTTGTAACTCCGAACGAAGCGCTCCTGGTTCTCCTTCCAGAGTTTGCGGTCAAACATGAACATGGGGGGCGTGCCGTACAGCACGTTGAAAAGGTCCCGCTTATCCCATATCGCCGGCAGCTTGTTGTTGTAGTCGCCCCAGTACCACTGGGCCACCACACAATCGTGGAACACCAGTTCCCAGAGCGGCAGCCGGTATTGGTGACCCACCTGGTATTTGGCCACCACTTCGGGCACGTTCGTGTAAATCAGGCTCATCCGCCGTCCCGCATCCGGCACCCGGAACGGCCCCAGGCTCATCATCCCCTCGAAATAGTGTACGAAGGGCACCGCGGCGTCATGCCCGGTCTCCGACCCGGTCACCAGGTTGCGCTCCGCTGACATATACCGCAGCAACTCCATTTTCCAGTGCTTGCTCTGGGTGCGCGTCATCGGGTGGTTCGTGCTGTAACACTCGCGCCAGGGAGAGGCGGTGGTGGTGTCGATGAAGCGGCACCGGTAGGGATGCGTGGCCAATTCGGCGGGAACTCGTTCACGGGCGTAGCCCAGGGCGCGTTCGTCGCATACCACACCGCAGTAAATCATCGAATCACTGTCCCTGGTTTCGATGCCCCAGCCTTTGATCCATCTTCCGCGCGGATCCGGGATGAGGTCGTTGGGCCACGCGGCGGTGGGCCAGTCCTTGTGCGTGTAGCGCAGCCGGGGAAAATCCGCCGGGTTCATGACATCCTGGTAGATATCGTAACGACTGGTTAGAACGCCCCGGTCATTGAGCGCCTTCAGATTCTCCGGCGGCTGCGCGTTGCTCCAGAGAATCCGCTCAATGCCCGCGGATTGCATTTCGCGCACAAGGCTGACGGCGTCCTTATCCCAGCACCAGACGTTCACGGCCCCGATTAGCAGGTCCACATTGGGAATCTCCTGGCGCTTTTGCGCCAGCGTTTTGAACAGCCCGGTTGCCTGAGCATAGGCCCGGTAACGCTTGGCGATCGCGACGTGGCCGCCGTGGTCCAGAAAAACGTACCGCAGCTTGCGGACCTGGCCAAACTGACCCCGCTGAGCCTCCCAGTACGGCGCAATGACCATGCGCCCATCGGTGCGCGCCATCTGGATGCCGGCGTCATCCGGGGTTTCAATCAGCGCCATGTGTCCGGTGCGGCCATCAGTCACCCCCCAGAAAGCCATGCACAGACCATGACCCCCATACGCGATCAACTGGTGCAGCGGCACGCTCTGATCGTCCACCGGAAACGAGATGCCCTCGTTCATGGGAATGACAAGATGATCCCCGGACACGCTTTCGAACGGATGAGGATAACGCATGGAGGTGGGAAGTTCACCCTCCCCCTTCAATTCACACCGCAGTTCCGGCGCGGTTGGTTCGAGTTCCAGGCTGGCGGCGAGTTCGAGTCCGGTGGGCGCGTGGAACAGCTTCAGTTTGATGGCCCGCCCGCTGCCCTCGGCATCCAGCACACTCATCCCCGGGCTCAGAGCTTTTTGACGCCACACCCGCCCGGTGCGCCGGTCGTGGACCGACCATGAAGCGTTGCTGGTGTTCAGTGTCACCGCCAGCGCCTGGTTTGAGATCGCGAGGCTCTGGGGCAGCGCCCGGCTCGACCATGCGCGCCCCTCCGCTTTGCGAATTTCAAAATCATCGAACCGGGCCACGAACGGGCCGCTGCCTATCAGGCGTGGCTGGAGACTGGCGACCCCTGGAGGGATAAACAGGCGCGTCTTGAGCAACTGCCAGCCGGTGGTCCCGGAAATCCTGCGCTCCCCGTGGCTCCAGTCGATATTCTTGTCGCTGGCGTCCCAAGTGGAAGCGCAGAGTGTGGCTTCGCCTTCCGCCTCGATCCAGGCCCAAACCTGAACTTCGTAAAGCTCGCCCGGCGCCACTGGGAGGCGCAGCACCGGCTCCAGCGCCCAATCCTGCCCGCCGGTGTGCCGGACGAGCCCGCATTGGCTCCCCCCGTGCGGCGCCTCGTTGCTCAGCTCCAAAGCGCCCGCCTTTTCCGTCCTGCTCCAGAAGCGCCAGCCGTTTAAGCCAGATTCGAATCCGCCGTTGGTGAACACCTGGGACTGCAGGTTCGCCGCGAGAAGCAAATAAACCGCCGTGCGCCAAAAAACCATGGGCGCAGGATAGGCCAGACCCGCAAACCTGCGCAAGCAGCTCAAGCAGCCCCACGCCGCGAGGAATTAAACCCTGCTGATGACGTGCCCTTCCATCGGCCGTTTTGGTTTTGTTCATAGCGGCAGGTGAGACCGAGAGCCGGGCGGAAACCCGGTTATGATGCCACCTGCTGCTACTCGCCCGGAGTCGTTTGGTGGAGTTCTGGCCTTGTCGATCCGGGTGAGCAGAGCGACCTCACCTTTCCCTTTGCCGAGACCTTCAACTACCAGGCCAGCTATTTCGGCAGCTATGGCATGAATGGCACGCTGGTAGTCAAGGAATCAAGTCAAACGCTCTAAAACTTACGTTGTCGAAGCTTCCACCAGCCTGATGGATGGGACAAGCCTCACCACCAACACCGCGGTCAGCACCATCGAGGCTTTCCTCGATGACCGCGACCCAACTGTCCCGCAGCAGTTCCATCGCTCCTGGCATTTGCCCTAAAGGTTTGCGCGCCCGCCTCGAAGAGATCAGCGGTTGTGCGGCTTAAATTCATCGTGCCATAGTGCGTACATCCCGCTGCCGCCTTTTCGTCGCCCGGCGTGAAAGCCAGCGAAGAGCAACATGGCCCCTACGCGCATGGCGTGATTCGCCTGTCACCGGCAAGGTGTTCAAATGATGAGCCATCTCGTTACTGAATTGCCTCCAGCCAGAAGAACTGCTGGTTCACTCCGCTCGCCGGATTCGTGAAGCTGAAACTTGATCGGCAATCAGCACTGGAATGGTGCTGGCCTCATATTGTTATTACTGGCTATAGCGGTGAGAATGCCGTTGTTGTACTGGCAGAACCTCAGGGTTCCGACGGGTGGCCAATCGAAAAACAGCATCAAGGGGCCTTCCCGGCAGCTCGGCTCAGCGTCCAGGGGGAGGGCTTGGCGATTGCGCGGCGCGTTGACCGAAGCGGTCCGACGCGGGGCCAGCCAGATTTGGCCGCGGGCCTCCAGGTTGAGCAGCAGGCTCCGGCAAGCCATGTCTTTGAGCCTGCCGGCACCGTTGCGCCAGTTCCAAGCCGCACAGGTGAGTGCCGCACGAACACGAAGAATTTCTCCCTCGATCCACGGAGGTGTTCCGCGGTGGAAATCAGTTCACACGTCATCGGGAGTCAAAACCCTTTGCCAAAATGAGAACCGCTGGCCTGATTTTGCGAGCCGCTGCTCCCTCAAAAAAATGGGGCATTGCTCCGGGGAGACCTCCTGGAGCCAGCCGGAAACATCACTTCCCCATCGGCCGCGAGGCGCAGGAGAGCAATTTCATTCTTGCATGGCGCGTGATTCCGCGTAAAACGGTTGGTAATAGGTCTGATGGCGATCCTAAAACTATGATTTTTCACGATTCCACGTCTGCTCTTGAGCAAAAGCATACGGATGTGGGCGGCTCAAACGGCGCAACGCGCCCGGCTGCCCCCGTGACGGCGCATCATCGAGGGGCACGCAACAAGCCTGGTTCCCCCACCCTGTTTGAAAAGGTAAAGAATTTCAAAACCGCAGCCCAACTTCGGGCCTTGGGCCTTTATCCTTACTTCCGCGTCATTACCTCGGCCCAGGACACCGAGGTGCAAATCGATGGCAAGCCGGTTCTGATGCTCGGCTCCAACAGCTACCTGGGGCTGACCAATCACCCGAAAATCAAGGCGGCAACCAAGGCAGCGGTGGAGAAGTACGGCACCGGCTGCGCCGGCTCACGTTTTCTGAATGGCACGCTGGATATTCATATTGAATTGGAAAACACGCTCGCTCAATTAGTTGGCAAGCAGGCGGTTTTACTCTATAGCACGGGGTTTCAGGTCAATCTCGGGGTAATCAGCGCCCTCGTGGGCAAAGGCGACTACGTCCTGGGCGACAAGAGCAACCACGCGAGCATTGTCGAAGGCTGCCTGCTCTCTCCGGGCAAGTTTCTCCGCTTTTCGCATCGGGACATGGACGCTTTGGCCAACCGGTTGCAACAGATCGATCCGAAAGCCGGCAAACTCGTCGTGGTGGACGGCGTCTTCAGCATGGAAGGCGACATCATTCAACTGCCGGAACTGTGCCGTATCGCCCACGAACACAAGGCGGCGGTGATGGTCGATGACGCGCACTCCATCGGTGTGCTGGGCCAGCACGGAGCCGGCACCGCCGCTCATTTTGGTCTCACTGACCAGGTACACCTCATTATGGGAACATTCAGCAAGTCGCTGGCGAGCCTTGGCGGGTTCATTGCCGGCGATGCTGACACCATCGATTATCTGAAACACCATTCCCGCAGCCTGATCTTCAGCGCCAGCATGAGCCCGGCCAACGCCGCCGCGGTGCTCGCGGCGGTGAAAATCATGGTGGATGAGCCCGAGCGGATCGCTCAGTTGTGGAAAAACACCGAGCGCATGAAGCAGGGCTTGCTGAGCCTCGGCTTTGATCTGGGGGCGTCTCAGACGCCCATTTTGCCGCTTTATTGCCGCGAGTTGATGGTGGCCTTCAACCTCTGCAAGCGGCTTCAGGAAGAAGGGGTTTTCGTGAACCCCGTGGTTTCTCCCGCGGTGCCCCCCGGCGAGGAACTGATCCGCCTCAGCCTCATGGCGACCCACACCGATAAACAGATCGATTTCGCGCTGGAAAAACTGGGGAAAGTGGGCAAGGAACTGGGCCTGATTTGATTTGAAAGTCCTGCTCACAGGAGCGAGCGGCTTCGTGGGAAGCCATGTTTTGGATAGCCTGCTCGCGCGCCACGTGCCGGTCGTCGCCTTGCTGCGGCCCACCAGTGATCGGCAATTCCTGACCCGGAATCTGCCGCACATTGAGTTGCGCACGGGCAGCATTTCAGATGGCGCCAGCCTGCGGGACGCAATGCAAGGGGTCACCCATGTGGTGCATTGCGCCGGAGCCACCAAAGCCCGCCGGGTGAAGGATTTCTACACGGTTAACCAGCAAGGCACCCGGAATGTGGCAACCGCGGTCAACGAGTCCCCCAGCGTGCAGCGCCTGGTGCATATTTCCAGCCTTGCGGCAGCCGGTCCGGCCACCATCACCCACCCCGTCCGCGAAACGGACCCACCGCGCCCCGTCTCGCATTATGGCAGGAGCAAATTGGCGGGCGAACGGGAGGTGCTGGAGCATTGCCGGGCAGAGCATGTCATCGTGCGACCCCCGGCGGTTTACGGCCCCCGCGACACCGGGTTCCTGCCGATGTTCAAGGCGGTGAGCAATCACGTTCTCCCGCGGCCGTCCGCCTCCCAGGCGCTCAGCCTGGTTTTCGTCCGCGACCTCGCGGAGGCAATCGTGGCCGCCCTGCTGGCCCCGGCGGCGGCAGGCAAGACCTATTTCGTGGCCGGTCCGCAGGTGGTCACCGGACGGGCGATGGCGGACGAAATCAAAAAACAGGTCCGCACCTGGACGGTTCCCCTGCCCTTGCCCGTCGGGTTGCTCTGGCCGGTTTGTCTGGCCCGCCAAATGATTACGATAGTAACCGGCCGGCCGGATGTGTTAAGCTTGCAGAAGTTCGCGGAACTGCGGGCTCCGGGTTGGGTGTGCGACAGCAGCGCGATCCAGCGGGACCTCGGAGTGCAATGTGGCACGAACCTGACATCCGGAATTGCTGAGAGTCTGGAATGGTACCGCCGCGAGCGGTGGCTGGCGTAATGAAGCACTACACTTTTGTGGATTATGCGACACAAGCATACACCCTGCTTGTGGGCCTGCTGATTTTGCTATGCCACAACGGCACGGTCGCGAACTGGCAGTCGTTGGTCGTTTTGCACGGCCTCCTGGCGATCGGCATTCACCTGGCAATTGTGACGCGTTCCCGGCGGGCGGAAAAATTCCTGGAACTGCTGCGCCATTTCTACCCGGTGCTCCTGTACGCGTTTTTCTTTGCGGAAACCGGCTGGATCAATCGGATGTTTTTTTCCGGCTACATGGACGAGCCAATAGTCTGGTTCGAACAGGCTGTCTTTCACTGCCAGCCCAGCGTGAGCTTCATGGAGAAGCTCCCTTACCTGGCGGTCAGCGAGGTTTTCTACGCCGCCTATTTTTCCTACTACGTGATGATCGCGGGAGTGGGGTTTGCGTTGTTTGTCCGCAACCGCCACCAGTTTTTTCATTACGTCTCGGTGATGTCTTTCATCTTCTACGTTTGTTACCTCGCTTATATCATTTTCCCAATAGTGGGCCCGCCGATTTTCTACAAACCGATTGATGGTTTTACCCTGACTCCCGCCTTGCAGCAACTGGCCGGGGGCGGGACGCCGGAGGCCATCCGCCAGGGATTGTTCTACAAACTGGTCACTTGGCTTTACGAGGTGTTTGAGGCGCCCGGCGCGGCCTTCCCCAGCAGCCACGTGGCCATCTCCTGGTGTACCACGTATTTTTCCTTCCTCTACCTGCCACGCATCCGGTATTGGCATTTGGCCATGACCATTCTCCTAACCTTGGCGACCGTTTATTGCCGCTACCATTACGGGGTGGATGTGCTGGCGGGCGGCTTGACTGTTGCCCTCCTGGTTCCCCTCGCCAACCGTCTCTACTTTAGCACGGTGCAGGAGCGCGAAAGCCTGGCTCAACCCCAGGGCGCAAACCCGCCGCTGGAACCCGCAAGGTAGCTGGAGTTACGCCCCGGGCGAGCCGCCCACCGGCTTTCCGTAAATGCGATATTCCTTGTAAGGCTTCCCACCGATCGCTTCGAGCACCCGCACCATCATCTCGTTTTCCTCCAGAATCCAGGAGGCCTCCGCCTCTTTGAGCCCGGCCGCAAAGCCGACCTTCAGGCCTTCAATAAGCATGGCCGATTCCAAACCGCGGTTCCGATACTCGCGTTTCACTCCCAGCGTGATGACCCGCGCCCGGGTGAGCCGTTTCCAACCCAGCAGGTGCGCCGCAAAGCCGAAGATGGCGGGCGTGAACAGCCGGCCTCGAAGCGGCTTCAAGGCCACGTTGTAATCCGGCAGCGCCAGCAGAAAACCCACCGGTTTCGCACCATCTTCCACCATC